>CAZZHU010000104.1:0-15233 GCA_964654045.1 uncultured Leptospirales bacterium | reverse complement strand
AAGGGGATCTCATCCAGGCAGTTGATGGAACCATGGGGGAAGACCGCCACGGTCATCGATGGGACAAATAAACCCGTAAGCTATGGCCTCTTCCTGGGCGGGAGCGGCTCGCTGGGTATCATTGCCATAGTACGGAAAGCCAATGGAAACGTGGCTTCACGGTGGGCGAGAATGATGTTAATGCACCATGACGGTGATCAGCCGTAATGCCATCAATCAGGCGGACAATTGTTTCAAAGCGTCCTTGATAATGGTTTCCAGGGAAATGTCCGGATTATTTTTCAATAGCTCTTCAACAATCCTGGAGGATTTGGAATCGTCAAACCCCAGGGTCACCAGGGCCTCTATGGCATCATTCTTGTGAGTGCGGGGCTCGTCACCGGGTCCTGCCAGGGATGTGAGTTTCTTGAGCTTCCGCTTAAGGTCAAAAATCAGCTTCTCAGCCTTTGCCTTGCCGATGCCGGGAATTTTAGTCAGGAGGGAGGTGTTTTCCGATTGAACGGCATCAACAAGACGGCTTATACTTATGCCGGAAAGTATGGATATGGCCATGGCCGGTCCTATGCCGCTGACATTGAGAAGTATAGAAAAAAGATCTCGCTCATGCTCGGTAAAAAAACCGAAGAGCCTGAACTGGTCTTCCCGGTGATGTGTGTACACATACAAGGTTGTTTCATTGAGGACCTGTATTTTTTCATACGTTGAAAGGGGGATGCTCAATCCATATCCCACACCCTGGACATCCAGGATTACCTCCGTGGGCTTAAGTTCGTCTATTTTTCCTCGAATCTTTGCTATCATAGGGCATTAATTCCATATTATTTTACATTTTCCCCTGCGGATCATGTTACTCAAAACAAGTAACTTGAATCTATTCTTCCAATGAAACAAAGCAAGAAATTTAATTTTTATAAAAAAAAATGAAAAAAAAGTGGCCGATATTGATTTATTAATGTATTTTTAACTAAACAGTTAGTTAAACTAAATAGTTAGTTAATAAAGGTCGTCATGGAAGATATTACAACTGAAAAAAAGATAAAGAATGCGGCTCTTCATGAATTCGCTCTCTACGGCCTGGAAGGGGCCAGGATAGACCGTATTGCCCGGAAGGCAAAAATAAACAAGGCAATGATATACTATCATTTTAAGAGCAAGGAAGATCTATACGAATCGGTCCTGTCGGAGGTTTATAGAGAGATTTTCCCCAGTATTACGGAAAAAATCCCGCAGGACAAAGGGCCTGAAGAAAAGCTCGATGCGATTATATCATATTTTATCGATTTGATCAGCGGACTTGACCAGGACTTTATCAAGATGATGCTCCGCGAGCTGTCAAGCGGAGGCAAGTATTTTAAGAAGCTGATGCTTCCCAGCGTTATCATCCCCATGATGGGCCTTGTCCAGGAGCTATTTAATGATGGCATAAAGCAGGGCACCTTCAAGAAAATCGTTCCCCATCTGACCTTCATACAAATGCTTGGTTCGATAGTGTTTACCAATGCTATCAGGGTAACCCTGTCTGATACCGATTTCGGTAAAATGATTTTCCAGGATGATTTCTTCAAGGCCTACAAAAAGAATATGTTAATTGTTGTGAAAACCGGGGTTCTGGCTTAATAAGGAGGAACCATGAACAGTAGAATGCGCGTTTTAATTCTCAGTATCATATCAGCCGCAATATCCGCAGTTTTGTTTCCGTCACAGCTCAAAAGCGGAGTGACGCTAAAAAAAATAACTCTCGATGATGCTGTTGCCATGGCAAAAGCGAATAGCCACGATTATCGCATAGCTCTCCAGCGGCACAAGGCGGAATCTGAAAAGGTGAACCAGGCCTGGGGAATGCTTCTGCCCGTCATAGAATCGGAAGCGTCCCTGACCAGGCAGGGGGCCGAGTCTGGATTCATGAGCATGTCCGACGGCCAGTATGACGTCAAGATCGTGCAGGTTAAGTTCGGGATAAACCCCGGGATGTTTTATAACTCGCTGCAGATGTCGCGCAAAGCCTATGCCGTTTCCACTGAAGAGTTGAAAAAGGTTAAAAGCGACATAGAATTTAATGTGATTGAAAGTTATTTCAATCTCATTCTCGCTGAAGAAATGATCTCCATAAGAAAAGACACCATCAAGCTGTTACAGGAGAACCTGAAGGACGTTAACAGCCTGTATAAGACCGGAAGCGTGCCTCGTTACGAGCTGCTCCAGGCGCAGGTACAGCTTAAAAGCCAGGAGCCACTGCTGCTTGAATCGGAAAACCGGTACCGCCTTGCGCTGGAAATGTTTAACTATCACCTTGGCCTTGATGAAAGAATATTCACGGCAGACCGTAACATCATTGAAAAAGAAAAATACCGCATCGCGGAACATGACATAGATTCCTTTGTCCAGAGGGTCGGCGGGGCGGCCCTGAAAAACAGGCCCGAGATCGTCCAGCTCAGGATGAAGAAAGAAATAGCCGGCCACGTGAAGAACATCAACGATTCCTATTACCTGTGGCCGACCTTCATGGCCGGGGGATATTACGGGTATAACATGCCTCTCACCACTGTTGGTGAAAAGCTGATCCCCACGACCGGCGGAGGCGCCGGGTACATGGACCTGTCGCAAATTGCCGGGGAACGGAAATGGCAGCCCAACTGGATGGTGCGCGTCGGGGCAACATACCGGTGGAGCTCCCTGCTGCCGATAGATTCAACTCGGGCCCAGGGACGCGAGGCGAAGGCCCGCGGCCTCGAAGCTGAAGAAGAGATCGCCAAGGTGAAGCGCCTGATAACCATATCGATAAAATCCTCATATTCAAGCCTCCTGACGGCAAGCCAGACCATATCCTCGCACCGGGAAAATGTCGAAAAGGCGAGGGAGGGATTGCGCATAGCCCGCGAAAGCTACCGGGCGGGAGTGATCAAGAACTCGGAACTGTTCGGCGCCCAGGTAGCCCTCACCCAGGCCCAGGCCGGGTACATCAACGCCGTGAACAGCTACTATCAGTCCTTGGCAAAACTGAGGAAGGACATCGGTACTGAAGATGACAGTATTATTTTCGGAGGAGAAGAGCATGAATAAGAAAAAGATAATCCCCATAGCAGTTGTTGCCGCGGTACTGACAATTTCCATCCTCTATTTTGAAGTGTTCAGGCATATCGGTGAGGACGGGAACCGCATCGAGGGATCCGGGACCATCGAGGTGACCGAGGTGGATATCAGCTCGAAGCTGGCGGGAAGGATAATGACCATCGCCCGCGATGAAGGGGAGGCCGTGAAGCAGGGGGAAGTGCTGGTAAGGATCGCCTACGACGAGCTGGACGCCCAGCGACTTTCCGTGATAGCGAACCTGAACAATGCCAGGAAGAACATGGAGCGGGTCAGGGACCTGTACCGGAGCGGATCGGTATCGAAAAAGGATTTCGACAACATGGAAACCATGTACCGCGTGGCAAAGGCGGGCAGCGAGCAGATCAACGCGGCCATCAATAACGCGGTCATCGCATCGCCCATCGACGGCGTGGTGCTGGAAAAAAACCTGGAGATCGGGGAGATAGCCTTCCCCGGCACGCCGGTATTGACCGTGGCGGACATAGAGGACACGTGGATCAAGATATACGTAAACGAGAAGCAGATGGGACGGGTGAAGCTGGGCCAGAAAGCGGAAATCTCGGTGGATTCATTTCCCGGAAAAAAATTCATCGGGAAGGTGATATCCATATCCAGCAGGGCCGAGTTTACACCGAAGACGATCCAGACCAGGGACGAGCGGGTCAAACTCATGTTTGCCGTGAAGATAGCGGTTCCCAATCCGGACCAGAAACTGAAGCCGGGCATGCCCGCGGACGCCTACATTATCACGGGAGAAAAAAAGTGATAACGGCAGTTGATCTGACAAAGACATTCGGGGATATCCGAGCGGTGGATTCCCTGAATTTTACCGTCAACAGGGGCGAGATTTTCGGAATCGTGGGCCCTGACGGATCAGGCAAGAGTACGCTCCTCAGGATGATATCATCCATCCTGATCCCTGACAGCGGCAGTATTACCATCAATGCTGTCAATGTCAGGGAAAACCCGTTTACAATAAAGGAGAACCTGGCGTACATGCCCCAGCGCTTCGGACTGTATGAAGATCTTACCGTCGAAGAAAACATTTTTTTCTTCGGCAGGCTCTTTCTCCTGTCACATAGGGAAATAAGGAAAAAGCTCGATTCCCTGTACGGGTTCAGCAGGCTGGGGCCTTTCAAGGACCGACTGGCGGGGAAGCTTTCCGGAGGCATGAAGCAGAAACTGGGGCTGGTCTGCAGCCTGGTGCACACCCCGGAGGTGCTGCTCCTTGATGAGCCGACAAACGGAGTGGACCCGGTGTCGCGGCGCGAGTTCTGGGACATCCTGTATGAACTGCTCGGACAGGGGGTCACCATCGTTGTGACCACGGCGTACCTTGACGAGGCGGAACGGAGCAACAGGGTTGCCCTCATGTACCGGGGACGGTTCATACGCCTCGGGAAGCCGAAATCGATACGGAACGAACTGCACCAGAAGATGCTCCACATCATCGTGGACAATCCCAGGGGCGCCGAGGCAGCACTCAAAAAGGATGGCGGCATGAAGATTATCCGCACCGGAAATTCAATAAGGATTTTTACCGGGACCATGCAGAAGACAAAAAGAGAGGTGGAGCACCTCATGAAAAAAAGCAGGGTCGGCATCCTTTCAGTCGAGGTTGCAATGCCGAGGCTGGAAGACAGTTTTATCGATATAATTACCCGGGAGGGATCACGGTGAAAGTCCTTGGTTCGCTGATACGAATGGGCGCGATAGCCGATAAGGAATGGATACAGATCCGCCGTGACACGAGGAGCCTGGTCCTGACGCTCTTTATCCCCACACTCCTGGTGCTCCTTTTCGGTTATGCCCTGGTCTTCGACGTCAAGCATGTGAAAATGGCGGTGTTCGATCAGGACCGGAGTTATATATCGCGCCAGTACCTGGAGCGGTTCAAACACACGGAATATCTTTCAATCGTAACGTATGTGGATAATTACAAGGAGATAGACCGGCTTATCAATACCGGGAAGATAATCATGGCCGTTGTCATACCGCCGGCCTTTGAGAGAAAATTCAATTCCGGCAAGTACGCGGATATACAGGTGCTGGTGGACGGCTCCGATTCAATGTCGGCATTGATAGCGACCGGCTATATAAAGGCAATAACGTATGAGTTCAACCGGGATTATCTAGCCCGGGGTCTGAACAAGAAAGGAATCACTTCTTTAAAGCAGCCGGTGGAGATAAAAAATAGAATATGGTACAACGCGGAGCTTAAGAGCAGGAATTTCATCATCCCGGGCAACCTCGGCCTCATTCTTGCCATTATATCGGCCCTTATCACGTCTCTTACGATATCACGGGAGTGGGAGCGGGGCACCATGGAAACGCTAATTACCACGCCGGTGCGCGGGTATGAAGTAATACTGGGGAAGCTTATACCCTATGTTCTTATCGGGATTTTCGATGTTATCTGCGCCCTTGCGATAGGCTATTTCGTTTTCAATGTGCCCTTCCGGGGGAGTTTCATAGAGCTGTGCCTCATATCGATACTGTTCCTGATCGGAACCAGTAGCCTGGGAATACTCATATCATCGATAACGCGCGTGCAGGTTTTGTCCGTTCAACTGGCCATTGTCCTGACGTATCTTCCTTCATTCATGCTGTCTGATTTTATATTTCCCATAAAAAATATGCCCATAATCATTCAGATAATAACCTATATTATACCGGCGAAATATATGATCGTTGTCCTGAAGGGGATCATACTGAAAGGAGTCGGATATCCCGTATTAATGACGCAGATCGTTTTTTTGTTTCTATTCTGCGTCTTTGTAGTCGCCCTGAGCATTAAGAAATTCAGGGTCAGCCTTCCGGATAAGTGACATGAGAGGATGACCGAAATATGAAAGTATTCATCAGACCTAAAGTTCTCGTCAGCATGATAAAAAAGGAATTTGCGCAGGTGCTGCGCGATATACGCATGCGGGGAGTGGTGTTCGGGCCGCCAATAATAATGATCGTCATTTTCGGGTACGCCATCAACATGGATGTCAACACGGTGAACCTGGCGGTTCTTGATGAGGATAGAACATCCATGAGCCGGGGACTGGTTGAGAAATTTACCGGCTCCGGCTATTTCCGGTTCCATTCATACCTTGACTCGGAAAAGGAATTAACGCCCCTGATGGACAGGGGGGAGGTGGAGGCGTTCATCCATCTGCGGCGCGGTCTCTCGAAGAATCTAAAAACGGGAAAAGTCATGGAACTGCAGGTCATTATTGACGGGACAGATTCAAACCGAGGGGCTGTTATCACCGCCTATGTGAATGAAATCATGCAGGGGTATTTTATTGAAAAGTATCTGGGAAGGATAAAGACCCAGGTCCTGTACCGGATGTCCGGCCTCCCGGGGGCGCAAACGGGGGAAGCCGCCGGGCTGGTGATGCCCGGGGGGGTGAGGATCATTGACCGGACCTATTTCAATCCAACCCTTCTCAGCAAGAATTTTTTTCTTCCCGGCATAATCGGTTTCATCGTGTCGCTGATAACCGTCATGCTGACATCGATGTCGATCGTCAAGGAGAGGGAGTCGGGTACCATGGAACAGATTAACGTGTCGCCGATAAAACCGATGGAATTCATAATGGGGAAAACGATACCCTTTGCTATCATCGGATTTATTGATATGTTCATCGTTACGATAATCACTATTTTCTGGTTTGATGTGCCTTTTAAAGGGAATATCCTTTTCCTGTTTTTCGCCGGGTTTTTCTATATCCTCTGTTCCCTGGCAGTCGGTATTTACATATCAACGATATCGAAAACGCAGCAGCAGGCGATGATGTCATTTTTTCTCTACTTCATACCGGCGATTCTTTTTTCCGGTTTTGCCTTCCCCATTTACACGATGCCGGAACCGATACAGGCCATCACATACTTTAATCCGCTGATGTACTTTATCATAATCATACGCGGGGTATTTCTCAAGGGCGTCGGCATAGGCGTACTATGGAAAGAGCTGCTGGTACTCACGATTATCGGGGTGGTGCTGCTGAATCTCAGTGCCCGCAGGCTGAGCAGGAGGATGGAGTAATGGAAAAGGTCGTTGAGATCAGTAACCTTACAAAAACGTTCGGCGATTTTACCGCGGTGAACGGGATCAGCCTCTCCGTGGAAAAAGGTGAAATTTTCGGTTTTCTTGGGCCCAATGGCGCCGGAAAGACCACCACCATCAAGATGCTGTGCGGGATCCTGATGCCGACCTCGGGGGAGGGGCGGGTGTCGGGTTATGATATCATAAGCGAGCAGGAACAGATAAAGACCATTATCGGGTACATGTCCCAGCGGTTCAGCCTCTATGAAGACCTCACGGTTGTTGAAAATCTTGAATTTTTCGGAAGCGCCTACGGCCTGGAGGGGGTGCGGTTGAAACAGGCCATAGTGCGGGTCGTTGACATGGCGGGCATCGGCGACAGGAGGAACGACCTGGTAAGGAACCTGCCCGGAGGCATGAAACAGCGCCTGGCCCTGGGGGGGGCCATACTCCACGACCCGCCGATACTCTTCCTGGACGAGCCCACATCAGGCGTGGACCCGCTCATGCGGCGTAATTTCTGGGACATCATTTACCGTTTTTCGGAAGAGGGGCGCACGATTTTCGTAACGACTCACTACATGGATGAGGCCGAACACTGCAACAGAATTGCCCTTGTCATCACGGGCGAGATCATCGCCCTCGATTCACCGGAAGCATTGAAAAAAAATTTTAATAACGCTGTCTATTCCATCGTAACGGAAAACTTTCTTGAAGTATTTGAAAAAATCAGGTATCGTGATTTTATCATTGAAGCCGCTGTTTTCGGAAGCGATATCCACATACTGTGCGAGAGCGATGTGCCGGTTAAAAGTAAAGTCATGGATTTTTTCAAAGAGCAGGGCGTGAATTCCTATACCATTCACCGGATAACCCCCAGCCTGGAAGATGTTTTTGTGAGCAACGCCAGGAAATACAGCCTCTGACTGGTGACAGTATCGCTGAACCTCGTTTTGTTCTTGAATTATGCGTAAAATTATCCATGGATGGTTATGGGCTCGAAAGACCGTAGATACCGAAGCGGAAAAAGGTTCAAGTTTGAATAATTTGATCCGCGTATTAAAACAAGGACTCGTATCTATAACGATAGCATGACACTCGCATTTAATAAAAATGATTTTACATTTTTTAAGACACTTCTTGCCGAGGCCGGCTCTGTCGCGCAACGGATTCAAAAGGATACGATTACCGTTGAGAGAAAAAGCGACAGGTCGATTGTGACCCAGGCTGACCTGTTGGTCCAGGATCTCTTGGTGCGCAGGATCTCGGAGCGCTATACTGATTTTCTTTTCATCACGGAAGAAAGAAATAACGGCGCGATACCGAACATAGGCAATGACACAGTATCGGCAATCATTGATCCCATCGATGGCACGGCCATGTTCAGCATGCGACTTCCGGAATGGTGCGTTTCGGTCGGGATATTCAGAGGATATACGCCGATATACGGGTTTGTCTATTCACCGGGATGTGACTTGATGTTTTATAACGACGACAGCCGATCCTATATGAATGACCGGCCGGTACAGGCGGACCGGCATATCCTGATAGATAATGAAACAAACATTTTCAGCGCTTCAGAAGTGCAGAACCGGTTTATCATTGATTTCCCCGGAAAAGTGCGGAACCTCGGGTCGACCGCCCTGCATGCGTGCCTTGCCATCGATAACGCGCGGAACAGGACCCTTGCGTTTATCGGCAAGTCCCATATCTGGGACTGGGCCGGCGCCGTTCCGATAATTCAAAAGGCAGGCGGCATGATGAGATATATAACCGGTGATGAGATAGATTACGGCGCGGTTATCCGCAATAATAACCGGCTTCTTGATTATGTAATTGTTTATAATTCTGATAATTTTGAATCCATCCGCAAAATATTCAAGAACAGATAACTTCATATAATACCTGCGAATTAATTCTCGTTATGTATCCATCTTCTTGAAACCCGAGAAATTATTTATTGTATAACATGATCTTTCCCGGTATTGAAAAAGTTTATTTGCATGAATAAAAAATATAATTTTTAATGATGGGTGGTTAGAATAATAAATTGCGGATGAAGAAAAAAATAAATAATTCAATAAACGATATTACTGGAAAAAGTGAAAAGTGTATATTGCTGATTAATATGTTGACATTAATATATGCCGGATTGATTCTGACTTTTGGAAGAAAATGTATCTGCAGGATGAGAGTATGCCCAGGCCCAGAATTTTTGGTTATATAGCGGTATTGTTTGCGTTGATATTAACGGGATTGTTTATATATTCCTTAGTACTAGTCATTAATGATAATTTCAGTTACAGCCAGGTTGATCTGCACAAACTGAGTAACTTCACATTTTATGCAGTTGCGGCTCCAATCGGGTTAGTATCCATTGCGGTCATTGGAACCGGATTCTGGATCGGCTGGACAATTCTCGCAATAAAGGTGGTGCCTCCAATGCCTGAAATAGTTGAAAAAAAAGATTTTTCAAAAATCAAAGCCTTTTTTATGTGCATTATAACCCTGGCTCTGGGAGTTCTCCTGATCTATGGCCTGTATATCCGGAACTTCTGGGCGCTGGCGATACCGGCCGCGGCGATTTGCCTCGTGATTCTTGGCGCCGTGTTCTGGGTCGGGATAGCAATCATTACAACTCGTTCGACACTACCGGAAGAAAAACAACAGTCTTAAATAACCATGAAGGTTTTGCTGTTATGTTACCGGGGAAGCCCCTTTTGCGGCGGCCTTGGTATTTATCTCTACTATCTGAGCCGTGAGCTGGCCAGTCTTGGTGTCGAGGTGGATGTTCTTGTCGGGCCGCCCTATCCGGATCCGCTGGATGAATGGGCCACGGTTCATAAAATCGAGAATTTGAATATCTGGATGGTAAAGACTAAGAAGTTCGGATATGACCGGCTGAAACGAGTTTTTTCATCATGGAATTTTGTCGATTATATCCTGACCCGCTTTCATATTTTTCCGGAAATGGAAACCTTCAGCATGAGGGCGTTTTTTACAATCTATAAGCTTCTGAAGAAGCGGAACTACGATCTCATCCATGACGTTAACGGTCTTGGATGGGGGCTCCTGTTCATGAAGGGCTTTGGCATTCCGGTCATTTCCACGATACATCACCCGCTTACCAGGGACCGCAATGCCGACATAATGATGGATAAGAACTTCTGGGGAAAGGTAACCTCGGTGCTGTTCTATCCGCTTACCATGCAGCGTATTGTCATTAACCGGCTCGATAGAATCATTACGTCCTCGAATGAAGGAATTGATGAGCTGAAGCGGGCATTCGGCCTGAGAAAAGAAAAAATTTCAGTCGTGTATAACGGAATGGACGTGGAAAGCTTCAGGAATACCGGGGAAAAACGCGAGACGAAGAACATTCTTTTCGTGGGCAATACCGAGGACCATAAAAAGGGGATTCTTTTTCTGCTGGAGGCCCTCGCCGACCTTCCGGAAGGCATCGGGCTTACGATTGTTGATGAAGGGCCGCCGCTGAAAAAAAACGCGGCCGAGCTGATAAAAAGAGTCGGCGTGGAAAAACGGGTTACCTTCACCGGCAAGGTTGACCAGAAGACCCTGGTAAGCTTATACAGCAGGGCCACCGTTCTGGTCATGTCATCTTTATATGAAGGATTCGGTCTGCCGGCCGCGGAGGCCATGGCGTGTGAAACACCGGTAATAGTAACAAAGGCCGGCGCGCTTCCCGAAGTTGTAGACTCCTCCTGCGGGGTTCTTGTGGAGCCCGGTAATTCTGAAGCGCTCCGGGACGCGATCATCGCCATATTCAAGGACAGCGACGGGCGGAAGCGGATGGGAAAAAACGGAAGAAAAAAAGCGGTCAATAATTTTTCATGGCCTGTTGCTGCGAAGAATACCCTTGAAGTATATCGGGATGTAATATATAAATACAGGAGAACGCAATGAAAATATGTCTGTTGAGCTATCGTGGTAATCCGTATTGCGGCGGGCAGGGTATTTATGTCATGTACATAGCGCGTGAACTGGTGAAGCTTGGACACGAAGTTCATGTCATCGCCGGCCCCCCCTACCCCTTTGACGAGGAAGGTGTCATCATACACAGGGTCAGCAACCATAACTACTTTAACAAGAAAAAAGATTTTATCAAGCCCCATAAGCCCTTCGCGACTTTGCAGCCCCTGAATTTTTACGAGTTCGTTGCCGCCAAGATGGGGATTTTCCCGGAAATCGAGACCTTCTCGGTGCGGGCCTTTTTCAAATTAAAAGAGCTCCTGAAAATACATAAGTTTGATATCATTCATGACAACCAGTGTCTCGGTTACGGCTTCCTGCTGATACAGAGGCTCGGGGTCCCCTTCATATCGACCATACATCATCCCCTCTCCATTGACCGCTCCACCTGGTTTGAATATCCATCTGATTTCAACATCAAGATGAGGCGGATTCTTTATTATCCGCTCCTGATGCAGAAATTTGTCGCGAACAGAATGCACAAGATCATTACCGTTTCCCATAACGCGGCGATTGAGATTAACAAGGCCTTCGGGGTCAACCAGAAGAACATCAACGTTATATATAACGGGATGGACTCCAGCCTCTTCTACCCGGTCAAGGGTGTGCAAAAAAAGAAAAACAGCATCATTTTCGTCGGGAACGTGGAAGACCGGAAAAAGGGGGTCATATATCTGTTAAAAGCCATGACCCTTACGAAGCACAAGATTAGCCTGACCATCGTGGATGGCGGGGCCCCCAACAGGAGCACGGTACCGAACCTGATTGACAAGTTCGGCCTCAACGGCAGGGTCACTTTCACCGGTAAAATACCGATTGATAAACTGATACGTCTTTATTCCCGGAATGAGATAGCCGTGCTTCCATCGCTCTATGAAGGATTCGGTTTCCCCGCCGCTGAAGCCATGGCGTGTGAACTGCCGGTCCTCACAACAACCGCGGGAGCTCTTCCGGAAGTGGTCGGAGAGCACATGAAGACCGGGTACCTGGTGCCGCCGCGCGATGCGCAGGCCATCGCCGAAGGAATCGACTTCCTTCTGGACAACCCTGACCTTCGCAGGGAAATGGGCAAGGCTGCGCGTAAAAGGGTGCTTGAAGTGTTCACCTGGGAAAACGCGGCCCATGAGCTGGTCGCCATGTACGAAGAGGTGATTAATGCTCACCGTTGATTTTGACAGGCTTGCTGTCAAAAAGGGTGACATCGTTCTTGACGCAGGGTGCGGATTCGGCAGGCATTCCCTCGAGTTTGTGTCCCGCGGCGCGACCGTGTACAGCATGGACATGGACATGGCAAGCCTCCGGAAGACCCGCTTTTCCCTCACCGAAATGAAAAAATACCTGAAAAACCGGGAGATCCGCTACCTTGTCCATTCGGGTGACGCACTCAGCCTCCCCTTCAAGGACAATTCCTTTGACAGGATCATATGTTCGGAGGTAATGGAACACGTGAGGGATGATGAACGAGCGTGCAACGAGCTGTCACGGGTGCTGAAAAAAAACGGCAGGATAGCCATTACGGTGCCAACAGTTTTCAGCGAGCATATATATGATCTTTTGACCTATGAATACTATACGTCTCCGGGCGGCCACATCAGGAAATATTTTCCCGGAGAACTTGCGGCAATGATGAGACGGAATGGATTGGAAGTATACGCCATCGGCTTCAAGCACGCCTTCCACACTGTCTGGTGGATGATACGGTCTGTTGTCGGGTTGCACCTGAGCGAACATCCGGTCACGAAAGCCTACCACAAATTCCTGCACCTGGGCCTCTATTCAAATCTGATCAGAAAGGCCGAATCTTTTTTCAACTATTTTTTTCCTAAAAGTATTGTCATTTACGCCTGGAAAAAGTAAATTTTATAAAAACAATTTCTTCATCCGTTATTGCCCGGTTTCCCCGGTTTTTTCATACACTAAAATTTATTTTTCTCCCGCATCGCACAGTTGCTATTGATCGCGTAGGACGAGTTATAATAAAAAATAACTTGCTATGTGAGTAGGCTTCAACTATCTCTGTCATAAATTTGAATTAAATTCCTGCTACTAGTGGTATTAATGAAACGGATATTTATCACGACACTCCTCCTGTTTTGCTTCTCCGTATCGGAAGGAGCGGAATATTACCGGGGAAAAAAAGTAAACCTCTTCGGGAATTCAGCCGAATCTCTGGGAAGGGCCGGAACGGGAGTCGCCTCTTCCGGTGCCGAACAGTTTTATATCAATCCCGCATCCATTGCCGATGCTGAACGGATCGGGGCAAGTCTCCAGTACGGAACCCTGCCGCTGCCGACAAAATTCTATGACGGGGTATTTTCTCTGGCGGTGCCGACCTCGTACGGGGTTTTCGGTGCATCGTTCAGGTATCTGAATTTCCCGAAAAGCATCGATTTGAAGGAAGGATACAGCTTCAGCCTGGGGAGCGCCCGTGACCTTACCAGGCAGCTGATGCTCGGGTTTTCCCTGAATTTTGTGTATGGCCTGGGCGGAGGAAAATCATATTATGCCGGCGGGTCCCTCGGGTTCATATATAAATTCCCCGGGACAGGAACGCGCTACGGGTTCTGCATCCATGACCCGAGGATAGGCTTTTCAGTCAATTTCGGATATCCTTTCGGCAGCCATCCCGGTTACGCGGACATGAATGCCATTACCCTTGGATACAGCTTCAAGTTTTTCGATATCAAATATTTCGCATTGGGTCTGTACAATGACTTTACGGTTCTCAATTACAGGGATTTCCCGGTTAAGTTCGGACTCGAAGCGGAGATTTTTGACATGGTCATAATCAGGGGCGGTTACGTGGTTCCCCATGCATATAACAGCGGGAGTTTTACGACCGGACTTGGATTAAAAATTAATACCGAGAGCTTTAAGGGATCACTGAACTATGCGATCAATTTTTATCCGGATATGAAATATGTTCATTATCTCGGGGTGAATTTTGAATATGGGAAGCTGGACCGGGAACCTCCTGAAACGGCTATACAAGCGGATAAAAATGAAATCTCTCCCAATCATGACGGCTCAAAAGATTATGTTTTATTTACCCTTGGCGTATTTGACAGGAGCAGGATAAAAGGCTGGAAGCTGCAGATCATGGATTCCGCGACGCAGATCATAAAGGATTACTCGATATCGGAGCGGGATATAAGCGACAGGCTTTCCGCGCAGGAATTCATTAAAAGGCTATTTAAAAAACGGGAGTCGATGGTGGTTCCCGAAAAGATAATCTGGGACGGGACTGACACGAAAGGCAAAAACGTTTCGGACGGCAAGTATAACTATTCGTTCACCGCCTGGGACGACAAAGATAATATAGCAGTGACAAAAACAGGTTTTGTTACCGTTGACAACACGCCGCCGGAGATCGTACTTGATAAAGTGGATGATCTTTTTTCGCCCAATAAGGACGGAAGAAAAGACATCTACATGATATCGCAAAAGATAAAAACCGCCCCTGATGATGAATGGATTGCCGGCTTCATGGATTCCGAGGGAAACACGGTGAAAAAATACAGATGGGTCGGCACGGCCGTACCGGCGAGGGTTGCATGGGACGGCAAAAACGATTCAGGTGAAGATGTTCCCGAAGGGTTATACAATTACTTCATCACCAGTACCGATAAGGCCGGCAACACTGCACGGGCGGATATCCGCGCTATCACCCTGACCAGGAAATATGAAATCGCCGATATCACGCTGTCACCGGAATATTTTTCCTTTACCAAAGACACGTCCATGAAATTCTTCCCGGTTCTTTCCAGTACCCACGGGCTTACCGATTGGAAAATTATTATCCAGAATTCCAAAATGAAAGTCATTAAAGAAATCAGCGGCGGCAAGTTGGTAGAGAAAATGATTACCTATGATTGCACTGATGCCGACGGCGTTAAGCTGGATGACGGCGTGTATCACGCCAGGTTCGTCGCGACTTTCAAGAGCGGAAATGCGCCGGAATCGTTCAATAAGATATTCACCATTGACAGCACGGCGCCGAAGCTCTCGGTGTCGCATTCGCCGGGACTCTTTTCCCCTGACGGCGACCGGGATAACGACCTGTTAAAAATCGAGCTGAAGGCAAAGGATGATACGGCAATTAAAAACTGGCGTA
>CAZZHU010000103.1:10284-15331 GCA_964654045.1 uncultured Leptospirales bacterium | reverse complement strand
ATGCCCCACCTGTCCCTCCTCACCCCCGACCCCTCTCCATAAAATGGAGAGGGGAGTATGAGGACATTATCAGGAAAACCCTCTCCTTTTCAAGGAGAGGGTGCGCAAAGGGCGGGTGAGGTCAATTCTTAATACCCGCTCCGGCAACCGAGTCCATCGCAGCCGGTATCTTTTCATAGATGCCGTCAAACCCGCCGTTGGACATCAGCACGATCACGTTCTCCGCGCCCGCATCAATGTTCCGCGACACATGGTTCAGCATGGCGTCCACGTCGTGGAAGAGGTCCGCATTTCCGTTGAAGGCCCTGATATCCCGGAGGAGCCGGTCCGGATCAAGCTTATCCCCAGCCCGGATGGCCGAGCCCTCATAGGGCGTCTTGATGAGGATGGCGTCCGCGGCGCTGAAGGACGCTGGCAGCACGTCCTGGAACACGTTTCTCCGGGACGTGGCCGACCGCGGCTCGTACAGGGCCCAGATGTGCGCTCCGGGATAGCGATCCCTCATGGTATCCAGCACATACCTGATCGCTGTCGGATGGTGCGCAAAATCATCATATATTTTTATATTGTTTCTGTCAAAGATAAGCTCCTGGCGCCGCCGCACGCCCTGGAACGACTCAAGGCCGGCGCGGATCCCGCCTTCGCCGATGCCCAGGAGCATCGCCATGGCGACTGCCGCCATGACATTGTCGAAATTGAAACTGCCGAAGAGCCCGGTCCTGAGAGAAAAGCCTCCGCCGGGAGCGGCAACATCGAGCTCCGAGAAATCCCCCCGGTAGCCCTTCAGTGAGCAGCTATAATCAGCGCCGCCGGTTCCATAGGAATAGCTCTTCGAATAGGATTTTAAAACGATCTCCCGGAGGTTATCGTACCCGGAGTAATACACGATGTTGCCGTTGGAAGGTATCATGTTCACGAGGCGCCTGAACCAGAGCTCGATCTCCCCCAGGTCGCGATAGATATCGGCGTGGTCAAACTCCAGGGAGGTCAGCACCAGGTGGTTCGGCCGGTAATACACGAACTTGGGGACCTTCTCGAAGAATGCCGAGTCATACTCATCACCCTCGATGATGAAAAATTTTCCTTTGCCCAGGCGATAGTTGGAATCGTAATTCCTCGTGACACCGCCCACGAAAAAAGAGGGATCTTCGCCCGCGGAGACCAGCAGGTGCGCCAGCAGTGCCGTCGTGGTGCTTTTCCCGTGGGTCCCCGCCACGGCGATCACCTCGCGGTCCTGGAGAAAATAATTATAAAGCGCCTGCGCCATTGACAGGTAGGGTATCCGCGCGTTCAGCACATGCTCCGCTTCCGGGTTGCCCCTGCTTATGGCATTGCCGATTATGACGAGGTCGGGATTGCCCACATTATCGGCGCTGAAGCCCTGATGGAGCTTCATACCGCTCTTACGCAGGATATCGCTCATGGGGGGATAGATATTCTGATCGGACCCCGACACCGCGAATCCCCGCTCGTGAAACATCGACGCCAGGGTCCCCATTGCGACGCCGCAGATTCCGATCATGTATACGTTCCGGGTCATTTATTTTTTACAGTAGCTCTCTTTCAGGATTTCCAGGGTGACCAGCTCTCTCCGGCCGTTCCTGACCGCGTAGGTCGCTTCGGCTTTCTGGCATATCTCCACCGCGGCGCGATCAGCCTCTTTGCCGTTCATCAGTACCTTTGAACCTTCGATCCAGTAGAGGGTCACTTCTTTCCTGCCTTTTTTTATTTCAATCGATGCCCCGGAGGAATTAATGATAAGTCCCTGTATCCGGGCTGTCGTGCCGGAATAAACACCGGATGTCCCCAGCATGACCATCAGAAGACCGGCGCATACTATTTTTTTCATCTCGTTATACCCCCTGCCTATGATTTCACTTTCTGCCGCAAATCCGCACTCTCATATGAAAAAGGAATAACCCGCTCTTCAAGTCGTCTGTACATTCCACGATCTTCCGATAAAATCATATGCCTTATCGCGGCCTTTCCATATACAAAGCTAATATAACCATATAAATATTTCAAATAATTAATAGGCCGACAGCGCAATACAGATCATCCTGAAAAAGCTTCATTAACTCGAAACAGTCCGATCCAATTATCCTGTAGCAGGATTTATACTTCCTGATCAAAAATAGCAATAATAAAAAAGACTCAATCATATTTCAAGGTAAATCCTGTCCGTTAACAATTATAATTAATTGACAAATTATCTTTCACCGGTTATATTGCATTAAATAACCGGAAAAGCAAGGAAAAGATGAAAAAGATAGCATCATTCTGCCGCAGAACCTTTACCGTGACGGCATTATTGCTGTTTGTCGCCGATATATCCCCGGGCGCTACCCTGAACTATGAATGGGGCACGCAAATGCTGAAGGTCAGGAAGACCCTCCCTTCGGACAAGACATCGACCCAATTCTCGCCCAAGGACCGCCCGAAATATAAAAACAAGATACTGAGCTATATCACGGCCATTGACAACAAGCTCCTTGACAAGATCATAATCGTGCGCCTGGAAACTCGGCCCGTGGTCGATTATCTTTTCGTCAACGACAAGCTTTACACCATCATGGAAAACTGGGGAAGCATTGACCAGAAAACCGAAAAGGATATCCAGACCAAGCTGTCCAGCCAATTCGGCCAGCCATTGGTCCAGCAGGACAAGAATTTCTACATCTACTCATATAACAGTGACAAGACCAAGGTGCTTTATTACCTGATGAAGTCAGCGGACGGCACATCAAAATGCAAGGTTTACTATTATACCAAGCAGCTCTTCAGGATGCTGATTACCGAATAGGGCCGGGTTTAAACCCGGCTTTAACTGAACATTACCGCTTTTCCCCGCCTTCGTTATCAATACAGTTGATCATTATTCTTTGCCCCGGTCCGGGGCCGGATTATTAACCGAGAGTCGGTTGGCATTTTTAAAAAGGGAGGGGGTATCACCGCGGATACCCCCTCCCTTTCGATCCCTCCCCCCGCGCCGCTCAACGCCGCGGGTCAATACACCTCGTCATGGGTCCCAATATCGACGGGTATGATTGTATCATCATCTATAATAAAAAAGATACGCATCCTGTAGGATATATTTATGGAAACAGAATACAATTCAGATAGTTTACCATGGAGCTTATGCAATCTCAGAGATGGATGGTAGGGATTAGCCTCAAGCAGTTTTAATGTTTTTTCATACTGGCTTATTATATCAGGGTGCTTTTTTACGAATTTTGCCGCCCTTTTGAGGTAGCTGTCGGTATAGATAATTTCAGCCACGGGTTATTCTCTTTATGTGTTTTTCCACAGATTCTTTTTTGAACTTCCCGTCCTTAATATCCTTTTTCACTTCTGATAACGCCGCGTCCAGCTCGCATTCCCGCAGATAGTTATACTTTTCAATGGGCAGCACCACATATTTGCTCTTGCCCCTGACGGTAATTATCACCTCGGAGTCATCGGAAGATTCGGCATCCAGGATTGAAACTCCTTTCATTTTCAGTTCATTTGCGGTTATTATCTGCGCCATATCATACCACCTTATTAATAGTATTACATATAATACTATTAATAGTGCGACATGTCAAGTTTTTTTGCCACAAGCATGGCTCGCATTCAACCGGGAGCCGGTCTGCAATTATTACGAGGAGAAGAGGGTGGCTTCCCTCTTCTCCTCGTTCTCCTTATCACCCCGCGCCTGCTGCGGGCTGGGTTTTATCTTAAGAATATCTTTACTTTACTCGGCGCTAGTATGCAGCCTCCTGCAGACTCGCGCCTCCCGCGGCCTCCCTGCCGCGGGTCTAAATGTGATGCAGTATTTTTGTCGCTGGGATTATGCATAAAATGTCATTTAAAAAAGCCGGGCAGGACGCCCGGCTACAAAAAAACGCGCCTAGGACGGCGCCAGAATCCATGATAAGCAATTAAGAAACATTACATTGCCCGATAAAACAGCGTAAAGACGCACTACCTCTATAAATAATCCACCGATCTAACCTGGGTATCAGCAACTTTGACCTCAAGCCCCTCGCGGCGATAGAGCGAGCGGGGAGTTGGAGAGCGCGAGAGGAAGAGGGAAGCCACCCTCTTCCTCTCGCATAATCCCGACCGGACCCCGGCCTCACCACCCGCCCCGGAGGGGCAAACTTTATAATTAATTCTGTAATATTCTTGACAGTTTCCGGTAGTGTCGTCATATTTGCTTTTCGAAATTGTATTCACAAAACCGGAAGGAAACGCCGGTTCAATATTATTAGAAGTAAGGGAAAAACATTGGCAAACATCAAATCCCAGGAAAAACGCAACAAGCAGAATGAGAAAAGAAGGGCCCGGAATATCCAGGTCAAATCCTCCATCCGCACCGCCGCCAAAAAGGTTGAAAAAGCGGTTATAGCCAAAGAAGGACAGGAGTCGGTCAAGGCGCTATACGTCCAATTCGTATCCACCATTGACAAGGCCGCCGGCGCCGGTGTAGTCCACAAGAAAACCGCAGCCCGGAAAAAATCCAGGATAGCGAAACGGGTCAACAGTTTAACTAAAAGCCAGTCATAAGTGCAGCTCTATGACCAAATCAGATATAGTGGACCGCCTTACCAGGCAGAGCGGTTTAAAAAAGAAAGAGGTCCTTTATATCGTCGATAATTTCATAGAAAAGATCAAAGAGTGCGCGATGAAGGGAGATAAAATAGAGATCCGCGGTTTCGGAACATTCTACAAGTCAGAAAAAAAAGCACGCAAAGTATTTTCGCCCATAGCGGGCAAAGACATCGACGTACCGGCCCGGACAACACTTGCTTTCCGCGCCAGTAAGTTAAACGGAAAAATCATAAAACATCAGGGCGCTTAGCTCAGCTGGTTAGAGCATCTGCCTTACAAGCAGAGGGTCACTGGTTCGAATCCAGTAGCGCCCACAGGTAACTCCTGGTAGATCCAGGAGTTTTTGCTTTTTGCTGAATGATTGACTCCCGGTCCACCAGATGATAGGTAAACCAGGTGGACTCTCCGCCTTGCAAAATCGCCTGATCGCGCTTATTTTTTTCGTATCATT
>CAZZHU010000103.1:0-10274 GCA_964654045.1 uncultured Leptospirales bacterium | reverse complement strand
CACGCTTTTCCTGAACTGTCCGTCGCGGACCACGGCCCTGCCGTTTACGAACACATGGCGTATACCATCCGGATGAATGCGCGGCTCGTAGAACGTGGCCCTCGTGCCGAGCCGGGCCGCGTCAAAGGCCACGAGGTCGGCGAAATTCCCCTTCCGGATCTCGCCGCGTCGCGCTATGCCGAACACGGCGGCCGGCAGGGACGTGGACTTGCGCACCGCTTCCTCCAGCGTCATGAGCTTCTTTTGCAGCGCGAAAACCGAGATGAAGCGCGGAAAGCAGTCGTAGAAAACATGGGACGGGCGTCCCACCGGGCGCAGGATCGTGTCGGTGGACGGCATGGAGCACTCGTGCGTGAATCCAGCCCACATGGAGCGGAACACCAGCGGATCATCCGGGAAGGTAGGCGTATGGAAAACCATCACCTCCCCCTTTTCCTCGATAAGGAGATCGCAGATCGCGTCAAGGGCGTGCTTATTCAGCTCCTTCCCGATCTCGGGGAAGGTCTTCCCCTCCATCCACCGGTTGGCGTCGCTTACCACGGCCATGACGCGGAGGCCGTTCCAGCCCGTCATCTTGAGATAGTTGAACGACCATGTCGCGCCGTCGCGATGCGGCCACTCCGGTTCTGTGCGCTCTATATCACGCAGCATCCGTTTTCTGAATGACGTGTCGGCAAGACGGCCGAGCGCTTCCTCCCTGCTCCCTTCCAGCAGGTAGGGCGGCAGGAACGCCGCCAGCTCGGTAAACCCCTGCGACGTCGGCACCATGTCGAAATGAACGTCAACGCCCTCCGCGCGCGCCCGGTCGATCAGCTTCAGCTTTCCGGCCAGCCCCTTCTCCATCGGTATCGGGATGCCCGCTTTGTTGTTGATAAATGACGCCGCCCGGATGAAGGCCTTGGTGATGCCGGTGAAGCCCTTCAGGTACGGCTGCCAGTAAAGGTGCGACACCTGTATCGGGACGCTGCATGAACGTCCCACGGTAAAGACCTCATCCAGGGCGCGGTCAAGGGTGTGGGCGTAGCTTCTCAGGTGCGAGGTGAATATCCCCCCGTGCTTTTTCAGGATTTTACCGCAGCCCGCGAGCTCGGCAGTATCGCTCTGCACGCCCGGGAAGTACTGGAGCCCGGTGCTCATCCCCAGGCACCCCATTTCCATGGCCGTATCAAGGAGCCGCTCGAGCGCGGCCTGCTCGTCCGCGGTCAGGAGCCGCGCCACCAGCCCCGATGCGCCGATACGGAGGGAGCCGTGGCCGGCCAGGAGGCCGGCGTTCAGGGCCATCCCCTTCCGTTCCATGAGGGACATGAACTCGGCCGGGGTGCTCCAGGCGATCCTCTCCAGGGGACGGCCGCTCAGCGTTTCCAGGTTCGCGAGTATATCGCCGCGGTGCGTATCAGGAATGTAGCAGCTCGAGAAGCCGCAATTGCCGCCCACGAAGGTCGTTATCCCCTGAAGCGCGAGCGGTGAAAGTATCTCGTCGTGATGATCCAGGGGCAGGGAAAAATCGGCGTGGGAATGGATGTCGATGAAGCCCGGCGTTACCGTCAGGCCGCGCGCGTCGATGGTCTCATTTGCGGAAGCGCCGCCGAGATTGCCGATGCCGGCGATCGTTTCTCCCTCGACGGCAATGTCCGCCTCGAAGCGCGGAGCGCCCGTGCCGTCAATTACAGTACAGTTGCGCAATATCAGGTCGAGCATGGCGTCGCCTCCCGGGTATTCTACTGCTTGATCATAAGATAGCGGGAAATGATGATGATGAAGACCGGCCCCATTATCACGCACGCGAGATTGATGAACAGGTTCAACATGGTATCGCCGATATTCGAGGAGTAGCCTTTGTTCCGGAAATTAAAACCGATGTCGACAAGGCCGAGGAATATCAGCCCGCCCCCCCCGGTAATGGTAAGTATATAACCGAGCCAATGGCCGTTCAGGAGGCAAATGCCGGCGACGACGAGCACCGGCACGAGGTAGAACAGGTCCGGAAGGGGAAATGATCGTTCATAGGCCAGATATATGTCGGATTTTTCCGGATTGTTATTCTCGACAATAAAGAAATATACCCAGAAGCCCGCGATTCCTGCGGCAAAGATAAATTCCAGTACGGCGATAGTTGTAATACTCATGGGATCCTCCCTCACATGTATTTCATTTTGATTTTCGCGCTTTCTTGATGCTCATGTCCACGATAAACTCCACCAGGCGCGGAAACAGCCGCTTCATGAAAAAGGTGAACTTCCCGTCGAAATTCGGCATGATCATGAAGGTCCCCGTGCGGATGTTTTTCAGGAGCGCGCGGGCCACATCGTCGGCCGTCATGAGCTTGGCCGATGCGGAGATCGCCCTGGTCTCATCCGGCTTGGTTTTGTTCTCCTCTGAGAACCCGGGCGTGTCCGTGTCCGGCGGGCAGAGAACGTGGACCGCGATATTGAACCGCTTCATTTCGCTTTTAAGGGACTCGGAAAAGCCGACAACCGCGAATTTCGACGCGCTGTAGTCGGTATATCCGAACACGCCGAGAAAGCCGGCTATCGAAGACGTATTGACTATGACGCCGCCGCGCTCCTTCATATACGGGACCAGGGCCGAGCAGGTGTTCCAGATGCCGTACATGTTGATGCGCATGGTCTCGTCGAATTGCTCGTAGGATATATTCTCGAAATACCGGGGATAGGCGCGACCCGCGCAGTTGACAAGAAGGTCCGGAACGCCGAAAACCTGAATCGCGCGGTCCATGACCCTGCGCACCGCAGCATTGTCGGAAACATCAAGGACCGAAACGTCGATCTTCTGCGAGCCGTTCTTTCTGCTTCGCCCGATTTGCGCCATAGCTTCTTCGAGGCGTTTTTTGTTCCTGGCGAATATCATGACATTCGCCCCTTCGGCCGCCAGGAGTTTTGCGGCGGAAAGTCCGATGCCGCTCGATCCTCCGGTTATAAAAACGTTTTTCCCATTGAATTCCTTCATTTGTTTCCCCCTGTTATCATGAACTATGTCATCAATGCCCGGCCGGGCCGGCAGATATCTCCGCGGAGCTTCTCCCGGTCATTTCTGCTTTAATGCCTTAAGGTCCAGGGTCTTCAGCCATTTCATGGTAATTTCCATTCCTTCCCTGTATGATATCCCCGGTTTCCATCCCAGTTCCCGCTCCGCCTTGGCGATGGAAAACTTCAGCCGGGACCCGAGGTTCTTGACTGTATAGGTGGTGAGAAGGGGCCGGGACTTGATCCGTGCCATCTTCCACACCGCCTCCATGGCCACTGACGCGATGTAGGCCAGAAAATAGGGAATGTGCGTTTTTATTTCGGGAACGCCCATGGTCCTGGCGACCACCCTGCAGAATTCCTGCAGGGTGGTGGACTCGCCGTCATGGACCAGGTAGCCGTTGCCTATGGCGCGCTTGTCCTCGGATATAAGAATAAGCAGGTCAACGAGGTTTTCAACGTACGTGGGCCACACGAGTACGTCCTTCCGCCAGAATATGAGATCCTTTTTTACGATGGCGTCTGCAAGGAGCGGGACAAACGTCTTGTCTCCCACGCCGTAAACCCAGCAGGGATAGACCATGGTGACCGGAAGCCCCATTTTGCAGTATTTCCAGGAGATTTTCTCGGCCTCGATTTTCGAATCCGGGTAGGGCTCACCCCATTTCGACAGGGGCAGGGACTCGTCCATCACGATATCCTCATTGGTGCCCAAAACGTCGTTGGTACTCATGTCCACAAAGCGGCTGACCCTGGCCTCGAATGCGGCCATGCAGATGTTCTCGGTCCCGCCTATGGTAACTTCCTCGAAAAGCTTCCAGGGGGACCAGTCAGTCACGACCGCGGCGCAGTGAAAGACGATGTCGCAGCCGCTGACGGCCTTTTTAACGGATTCATAATCCCGTATGTCGCCATAGGCGATCTCCACGCCCTTCTCCTTCAGGGCTCCCTCATCGGGGTCTCCCGGGAGTACGAAGGCACGGACGCGATTCCCATTTTTAAGGTTCCTGTCGACAAGATGGCCTCCGATAAAGCCTGTGGCCCCGGTGATCAATACTTTTTTCATAACGCCCCCCTTACAATTCTCATTTTGAATCTATATTCAACATCCTGCTGACGGTCCCGAGCAAAAACGCTATTTTCTTCTTCTCGGAAACGCCCTCTTTTTCTTTCATGAAAACAAGGAGCCTTTTATAATGATGCGTTGAAACGGTCGAGTAGCTGTAGAGTATGATGATGTTGTCGATGGAATAGACCGCGGAGGTGATGTCCATGGATTTGCCGATCTCTCCCCTCGCGGCTGCGTTGGCGAGGAGCTCGGTGAGGAAATCCCTGCCGACCTTTTCCAATTCCTCGGATTTTCTTTCAGCGAAGCGGTTCAAGGCGCAGGTCCCCAGGTCCAGGTAGATGGATATGACGAAACCCATATCCCGGGCCATGCTTTGTATTCCGGAAAATACCCTGTTGAGGGTGGGGATCACGGGCCCTGTCGTTTCAAGCTGCCGGTAGAGGCCCCTGACCAGTTCGATTCCATAATCCATAACTGAAAGGAACAGGTCGTCCTTATTGTCGAAATACTTATAGAGCGCGCCGTTGGAAATGCCGGCGTTATTGCAGATCGCGGCTATCGATGCCTGGTAGAATCCGTCCCGGGCGAAAATCTCCGCTGCGGATTTCAGGATAAAGAAGCGTTTTTCATCGGGAAGTTTCAGGAACGTGGTTTTCATGTATAATCCATAGGGAGTGATCGTTCACTCCCTATCTTCATTTAATCCGGGAAAATGTCAAGAAATATTTTAAATAATGGGGCTGAAAGCATAAACGTACTCGGGTCCATGGGCCCCTATATTCGCCAAAGTGCCTGAAGAACGTCTTTTCCGCGGTATACCAAACCATTAGGGATTCGTGCTGGCAAAGATCATGGTACCGTTATAAGATTCCGGATAAGAAGCTCGCGGTTAAAACGATATATCCATATAATCGCAATGCCGCTGAACAACCAGGCCCCGAAGGACTAACATTGATCGCTTTCGGTAAAAATCAGGTCGGCCATTGGTCTTCCCCGGAAGGAGAGGGAAAATACAAATCAGCCTATAAAAGCGCAATGAAATCACTGCCTGGCAGGGGGTCGGGAATGCCTGTGTGGTCTAAGAATTGTATTGTTTTTTTAAGACCAGGTTATGGATTATTTTTCATATCATTCGTGTTGCAAAGCGAATTTCATGAAATATCACATAAAAAAGTGTCGACAATTTTATATATTGTATGAACATTCAAACAATATAATAATTTATTTCACATGAATCCAATTATAAAATGAAACACTATATTTCCAGGAACAATCATGGGAAGGAAAAGTCAATTAGATAAACGTCAATCTGAAATACTATTGCATTATTATGAAGTTCTGAAAACCGAAGGCGTGGAAGGTGCGTCCCTTGCCAAAGTGGCGGAACGCATGAATTGTTTCCCCAGTATCCTGATCCATTATTTCAAGAATAAAGATAATATGACGGTCGCTCTTGTCGATAGCTTAACAAAAAAGTATGAAGATAATTTTATAAAGCACGCCGAAACAATCCGGGATCATAAAAAAAGATTAATTGTTATTATTGATTCAATGTTGGGTCCGCAATGGACAGGGATACTCGATGCGGATGTTTTTTATGCCCTTATGTATCTTGCAATGAGAAATAAAAAAATCAGGATCCGAATGCAAAGGATGTATAAAAGGTTGAATGATTATATTGTTCGGCAAATCAAGTTATACCGCGAATCAGGTGGAAATCCGGAACACACCGCCGAGCATATCGCAGATATGCTTATTATGCTTGTTGAAGGATATGATTTATATCGATTGGTTAAGGATGATCAAAAAGCAATTAAAGAATTAGAAAAATCTGGGAGGAGCATTATTCACTCCATGCTGGGAATGTAATGATTCCTTCTTTTTGATAATATATAGTATGAACATTCAAACAATTTAAAATGAAAGGAGATTGGCATGGGATATTATGACGGTGAAAAGAATATAACAACATTATCAGATAATCTTTTATCATTGCCCGGGTCAGGTAAAAGCAGGGAAGAAGTCGAGGAAATGCTTAATCTTCTGGAAGGAAGCGATGCGAACTATAACGAGGGCCACGCAGTGCTATATACATTCACCCTCCCCTGGCATGAAGTATCAAAAATAAGCCAGATGGCCTTCATGAAGTATATGAAGAAGAACGCCCTCCTTGATGATCTTTTTCCGAGCATAAAAAAAATGGAAGATGATATAAAGAATATATGCGCGAATCTTTTAGGTGGCATACAAGGCGTAAAAGTCAATCTCACATCGGGCGGCAGTGAAAGCATCTATTCTGCATTGAATGCGGCCAGACAATGGGCCCGGGTGCATCATCCAAAGATTGTACATCCTGAAATTGTAGTTCCCTATTCGATTCATGCCGCATTCAGCAAATGGTGCAAATATGCCGGAATAACAATAAGAAGGATTCCCGTGGGTCCTGACTATCGGGCAGATGTTGAAGCGATGGAGAAGGCAATTACGGCAAATACCATATTGATAGCCGGATCGGCTCCATGCTGGCCTTATGGATTATTTGATCCAATCGAACAATTAGCTGAATTAGCTTCGAAGAATAATGTATGGATGCATGCTGATTGCTGTCTGGGTGGTTATCTTTCGCCATTTGTTGAAAAACTCGGTTACAAGATACCACCACATGATTTCCGTGTTCCAGGGGTTCATTCCATTTCAGCTGATCTTCATAAGTACGGGTGGGCGGCAAAGCCGATATCCACTGTTCTGTATAAAAACGAGGATCTTCAGCAATATCACTATTGTAATGTCGATGACTGGCCTTCGGGCATGTATCATTCAGAAGCGATTCTTGGCTCGCGTTCTGCCGGTCCTGTTGCGTCTGCATGGGCAGTCATGAATTATCTTGGGGAGGATGGCTACTTAAAACTCGCGAAATGCGTTATGGACAACCGGGCAAAATATATCAATGGAATTAATTCGATAAGTGAATTGAAATGCTGGAAGAACGATCTCTGCGTGATCGTATTTGAAACGGGTAACCTGGATTTATTCGCCCTGCTGGGGGCCATGTTCGCAAAAAAGGCATATGTTTTTCCAATATTCGAACCCAGGCTCATCCAGATCTGCCCCGATCCTGTTGAAGACAGCCAGATAGATTATTTTATCAACACGCTTCGCGATGCCGTTGTCGAGTTAAAGAACAAGTGAAAGAGGCCTATACCATGCGGAATGACAACATTCTCCCCATATCCGTGAAATTGGGATATAGCAGTGCCGAAGGTGCACTCTCAATTGTATTTACCATCATCTATATGATAGGCATGTTTTACTTTACAGATGTTTTGGCATTATCGCCTTCAATTGCAGGTGCCATATTAATGACAGGTACGATCTGTAATGCGGTTTTTGATCCATTAGCAGGCATGCTGTCCGACAGAACTGTTACCGCATGGGGACGCAGGCGTGTATTTTTACTATGTTCCGCTATTCCTTACGGGATTATCACGGTACTTGTTTTTACTGATTTTAATCTGGTACCGCCATTCAGAGAAATATACTATTTTACATCTATTATTATATTCTTTTGGTTCTTTTCGTCAATCAATGTCCCCTATTCATCCCTGTCCGCCGAAATGACCTCTTCCTATGATGAAAGAACATCCCTGCTGGGATGGCGCGCTGCAATCAGCCAGGTGGGATCGTTGATCGGAGCTGGATTACCCCTGATACTGGTTTCTTTTTTCTCGACGCATCTGAATTCCAGAACTGCCGCATGGTCTGCAATGGGCGCCTGCTTTGGTCTTCTTTGTATTCCCCTCATACTAATTACCTGGCGGGTTACGAGGGGATATGAGCAGTATCAAAACAACCATGTATTCTCGTTTCGCGAATTATTATCCGGGATATCCTCCAATAGAAGCCTGATATTCACAATTGGCATGTATACATTCGGCCTGATGGCGGTAACCGCCACCGGGTCCATTAGTTTGTACTACATGACTTATTATCTTAATTTACATGAAACACAGGCGTCGATGTATCTTGCAATATTGTTCGGTGGTAACACGGTATGGATCCCGCTGATAGGGATACTATCCAAAAAACTCAGTAAAAGGCATGCCTACCTGATATTCGGAATGATATGGGCCCTATGCCAGTTATTAGTATATATACTGGTAAAACCTGGAAATAATTTACTATTTTTACTTTTGATGATTTTTGGATCAAGCGGTCTTGTCGCGGTGTTTATGATTGGCTGGGCCATGATACCTGATTGTGTTGATGTTGATGAATACCGAATGGGCAAACGGCGCGAGGGCTTATTTTTCGGGACTATGTTTTTTATTCAAAAGATTTGCTGTGCTCTGTTGTTATTTTTTATCGGATTATTATTGTCTCATGCAGGATATGTTGCAAATACGACTCAGAATGAAGAAACGATACATGCGATCAAATTGATCACCGGCCCGGGAATAGCTTTATTAGTATGCATGAGTATTTTATTCTGTTATTTGATTCCTCTAACGAGAAACCGTTATCAGCTGCTTCGAGGCGCCATGTCGCAAGGATTCGATGATAATGTATTAATACGTAAAGAACTTAACAAATTATAATAACCGTAAAAAGTTACCCCAATATTTTTCGTTATTACAATATAACAAACCGGAGCGTGATATATGAATTATAAAACAGTATGTGTATCAATAGCCAGCCTCATACTTGGATTATCGATCACCGGGTGGATTTACCCTTGCATAAAGAAAATTATCATTCAAAGAGAATTGATAAAATTCGTTAATTGCGAATTTTCCGAATATCTGCCTCTGCCCTATCACATTTTAACTCCACCGTCAATACGAGAACTGGTAAAAGAAGTCATGCCGGAACTTCTTCCGTATCTGGATGATGATTTGATTGAGAATGTGTATCATTCAGCGATCAAAAAGAACAACACGCACATAACGTTTGCTAAAAATCCCCCGGCCACAGATCTGGCCATGGCTGATTATATGGTACAATCCAATCTGCTTTCAGGATTAGATCTACCCTTGGAAGCTGTTCTGGAAAAAATAAAATCTATTGATGTGAACCGCCATGCAATGGTACCCGGAAAGCCTTATACTGAATACTATTCCTCGGTATCACCAGAAGGTGAAATCATATATCCCGCTGAATTCGAACCTTTAAAAACCGTTCTTATTGCATGGCCAATTTATTATCCCTACAACTGGATTCATCATGCTAATTTTGTTAAATCAATAACAGAAGCATATGCTGATGTGCATATCGTGGTGCCCAATAAATTCTGGCAAAAGGGGGTGGAGGCATTCCTGTCTATAAAGAAAGTGCCGCTTGACAGGGTTCGTTTTATCCATACGCCTCTTGATAATGTATGGATACGAGATTACGGTCCAACTGCAGTATATCAAAAATCAACAGGAAAGATGTGCCTGATTGTAAATCCATATCTTCCGAACGGAGAGCCTTTCCCCAAAAAGGATGCGGAGGTTCCAATTGATATCGGGCGTTATTACGGTTCCCCGGTATTCAAGCTTCCTCTTGTCATAGAAGGTGGGAATATCATTTCAGATGGGAAAGGAACATCAATAATGTTCGATTCAGTGCTTAAACGTAATCCGGATATCACGGGAGACACGTTAAAAAAGATATTAAAAGATTACTATGGTATTCATAGATTAATTCTCCTTGGATGCCTGGCCGGAGAAATAACCGGTCATGTTGACATGGTTGTCCGCTTTGTCAATACAGACACTATCATGGTGGCAAAAAGTGATCCCGGGTATAAATGGCATGATGATTTCGAGAAGATCGCTTTCCAGTTGTCAGGATTAAACTCTTGCACGGGAAATAAATATAAAATTATCAGGGTACCCATCGCTGACAACGACAATGACTCTTTAAATTTCTGGAGTTATATAAACAGCCTCATAGTGAATGACACGGTTATAGTTCCAATATTCGGCGTACCCCAGGATAATAAATCTTTGGATATTTATCGCAATGCCATGCCGCATTATAAAATAAAGGCAATCAGCATGCGGAACTACCAGGTCGGATCACTGCATTGCCAGAGTAAAGAAATTGCCCATAATCCATTCAGAAAATGAATGATTCATTACTCATGAATAGTATTGTACTTGTTGCAATTCTTAATTAATTAAAGGGGGCCTAAGGGGCGAAGCCCCTTAAAAAGGCCCCGCAGGGGCTCTCTGCGCCCA
>CAZZHU010000102.1:5432-15344 GCA_964654045.1 uncultured Leptospirales bacterium | reverse complement strand
ATTAAGTTAGGCAGTAAATAATTAATTGACCTCACCTTCATAGCGGAGAGGGGGTTAGGGGGTGAGGATAAAAAAGTAAAGACTATGAATATAAGTATCCTGCCGGGTCCAATGTCAAGGAAATAACAACTCTTGTCATGAAGCAGGCCGCGCTCCCTTTTACGGTTGACGCGGCGCCGGCGGATATGTACAAGACCCCCATGAAGAGTGATATCAGCGCCATCATGGAAGCCTGCACCCTCTGTCCCCGCGAATGCGGCGTGAACCGCTTCGCCGGTACCGGCTACTGCGGAGGGGGGGCGTCCGCCCGGGTAAACCTCCACCGCCTCCACTTCTGGGAGGAACCGGTGCTCTCCGGAACGCGCGGCAGCGGCACCATCTTCTTTTCCCACTGCACCATGCGGTGCGCCTACTGCCAGAATTACCTGATCAGCCACGGGGGCCGCGGCGCGGAGCGCACCACCGGGGAGCTTGCGGCCATGATGCTCGATCTTCAGAAGGCCGGCGCCCACAACGTGAACCTGGTCACGGCAAGCCATTTTACGCTTCAGGCAGCGCAGGCGATCAGCCTTGCGAAAGAGAAAGGCCTGCGGGTACCGGTCGTGTGGAACAGCAACGCCTACGAAAAGCGGGAGACCCTGCGCATGCTGGAGGGGCTCGTAGACGTCTATCTCCCCGACTTCAGGTACTTCGATTCGAAAACGGCGGAACGCTATTCGGACGCCCCGGGTTATCCGGACCTGGCGAAGGAAGCGATCCTCGAGATGTACCGGCAGGCAGGGCACCTCGCTGTCAGCGATGACATCGCGGTGAGAGGCCTCATCATTCGTATCCTGGTGCTCCCCGGCCTCCATGAATCGGTGCGGGACATCCTCGAATGGATACGCGGCGCTCTGGGCCCGGAGACCTGGATAAGCCTCATGGGCCAGTATTACCCGGTCCACCGCTCGCACGATTTCCCCGAGATCAACCGGCCCGTTACGGAAGCTGAATATGAAGAGTGCCTCGGCTATCTCGAGGAACTCGGGTTCGAAAACGGCTTTATCCAGGAAGTGGGGTCGTGCGCCGATTATACGCCGGACTTCAAATAGGCAAACGCCATGAAATCGAACATATATAAAATGTACATTATCAACCTGGTGAAAAACATGATGTTTTTCAGCTCCGTCACCGTGCCCTTTTTTCTTGACTGGGCCGGGATCGACTACACCAGGATATTCCTCCTGGAAGCGAGCTTCTCCTTCTGGATGTTCGCCCTCGAAATACCGACCGGGATCGTTGCAGATAAATACGGGAGGAAGTATTCCCTCGCCCTGGGAGGGGTCTTCGCCGCGATCTCCTTCGCACTCTTCGGCCTGGTCAACAGCTACCGGGTCTTTTTCCTGGCCGAATTTATCTGCGCCGTCGGCGTAACGCTCCTGTCAGGAGCGGACAAGGCCCTGCTCTATGACACCCTCATCGCCACCGGCGAGGAAGCGAAGGGGGCCCGATATTTTTCGCGCTACGAAACAGCGGGACTCATCGGCATCATCCTCGGCCTCATCGGCGGATCGCTGATAGCTGACGCCCCCTGCCTCCCCTATCCTTCGGGACTCCCCCTGACTTTCATCCTTTCCGGCGCCGTGCTGCTGGCGGTGTTCATCATTGCCGTGACGCTGCGTGAGCCGGCCAGGAAAAAAACCGGCGAAAAATTCATCCGCCAGGGAATCGACGGGTTCCGGCATATCTTCCGGAACAGTCGCCTCCGGGCTTTTTCCTTTAACTACACCTTCATTTCAGCCACGACCTTTTTCATGTTCTGGCTCTACCAGCCCCTGCTGAAATCCGCCGGCATCGGCCTGCTCTATTACGGCATCGTCGGAGCGGCCTTCAACGTCTTCGCCATAGCGCTGATGAACGGCATCGGCGGAGCGGAAAAGCTCCTCGGCATAAACCGGCTACTATTCCTGACCGCCTTCGTTCCCGGCGTCCTCTACTGCGGCCTGTTCTTTTCAGCCAATGCCGCCTACGCCCTCTTCGCCATCCTCCTGGTGACGGGACTCAGGCAGATGCGCGTGCCCCTGCTGTCGGATTACATGAACCGCCACATCGGAAGCGAGAGCCGGGCCACGGTCCTCTCGGGCGTTTCCATGATCGAGCGGGTCATCATCATGATCATGTACCCGGTAACGGGCCTCCTCGCCGACTATTCCCTTCCTGTGGCGTTCCTGTTCCTGGGAACATCAACCGTGCTCTTCTCATTTATCGTGAAGGTCGAGGCGGATACGATGGCGTGAGGATTCTTACCCAGGAAAAGGTCATTGCTCCGCCAGGAAGGATGTGACGCAATGAAATTTACCTGCACTTGCCCTCATGTATGTCAAACCCCCTCCGGCAGAAAAAGCGCTGGACAGGAGCTGAAAATTAATAGATACATGCTATACATACGATTTCCTTCGGTCATTCACAATAAGCTTATGCACTATAGTACAACATCCGGAAATGATCCGTAAAACGTCTCCTGGCTGCCAGACCAGGTTTTAAATGATAAATATTCATCAAGGGAATCACGGGGTATGACAACACTTTTCAGTAAAATCGATAAAATTTCATATTTACATGCAATCCACAATGACAATCCTGTGGATTTTAATTTTCAGAAAATATTCGATCACGGAGCTTTCGACGAATTGTCGATTGTCACCTTTGTTTCTTCCCCGAAATTTTTCTTTCAAAGTATCAAACCATTCAAAACCGTAACCCTGATACTGGGAATTGAGGATAATGAATCAATAAGCAGGTTCTATTTTGATCCTGTGGCCCAGAACGATTTCTATAAAGACGCAGATGAAGAGACCATATCAAAAATAAAAAGCGGCAACTTGAAAATATTTTTTTCCCGTTTGAACACATCCATACATTCCAAGCTGTATATTCTTAAAAATTCTTCGACAGGCCGTACGCGCATAATTATCGGCTCAGCGAATTTTACCGAAAACGCCCTCTCGGGTAAAAGACAGTTCGAGGAAATACTTATTTTTGATGACAGCCATAACCGGATATTGACCGGGTATTACGAGGAGCGGTTTAACTATATACTCGAAAACTGCATCGATTTCATACCCGAAAGGCTTAAAAAAAAGATAAAAGAGGGTGTCTCTCTTATAAATATAAATCTGAATGAAGATGAGTATGTCGAAGCGCTGAAGGACAATGTAAAAAAAATCAATCAAACCATTACGATTACAGAAGATACCGCCAGGGAGCTAGATATTCTGAAAAAAAGCCTTCACAATGATGAAGAAAAAGCGAAAAACACACTGGAAAGCATAAATCATACACGAACGATATTCGAAGCGGTAAGCAAAAACAAGGAAGGCGTTACCGCTATTATCACCCCGTCGGAAGTAACGCGCAAAAAAGAAAGCATCATCCTGAAGACATTCACCAGAGAAGAAAAAAAGGCTTATACCGACAGCAGGGTTGTCTTTACTTACGTCAGCAACGCTGAAAGCATTTTCAGAAAAGACCTTTCGAGCGGCCATAGCATTAATTATGCCGTAAAGGCCGATGTGCAGACCATTAAGGATAAAATCGACCTCCTCGACAGGTTTATCGCCGCCTATGACGAATTTACCATCAACCAGGTCAAAGAGACCAAGCTGCGCATTTTTGAAACTATTCTATATTCCTTTGTTTCACCGTATATCTGGAAGATGCGCGATGAATACGCGCGTCTTGACAATAAAGATGAAGCAAGGGCGTCAGTCCCGATATTTTTATTAATTGCCGGCCAATCGCAATCCGGCAAAACCCATCTCATTAAATTTATCAGCAGGATCTTGGGTAATTACGGTCAATATTACCATTTTACGAAACAAGGCCGACTTTCATCCCTGGACCATATCAATCCACAGATCATAGACAATTATCTTTACGAAGAGAACCTTACCCCGGTTTTTGTCGATGAGATTACCAAGGAATACTTCAGCTCCCTCAGTTCCGTCACCAGCAATTACATGGGAGAGGAATATGTCAAAAAGATAACCAACACGAGAGAAGGAATATTCCCTTCTATCATCGCAACCAGCAATACGGACTTCTCGGCAAATGCCCAGGTGATACGAAGAATATATTATATCCAGCTCAACAATCCCTTTGATCCTGAAAAAAAGTCCAGGACCGCATCATACTTTAACGATATTTACGAGTCGTTCGGCACCGAACTTTTTCAGGACTTCCAATTCAGGCTGTCAAAAAAGTTCAAGGAAGGTCTGCACTTCGACCAGGAAGACTTTTTACACGTCGGCAGGTCCATATTCCTCGAGTATTTCGTCGAAATCGGCATGCCCGTTCCGGCATGGTACTCAACAGGCAGAATCGACGATTATTATCTGCGGGGCAAACACCTGTGGCAGAGGCTCTATCGCATGAGGAAAAAAGGGTTCAGTGAAGACAAATCTAAAAATGAAATCACCATTGATGATGACATCGTTTTCGGCAGCAAGCTTACGGCAAACAGGGACAAACGCGAGTGCCTCCAGTATCTCTATGCCGGGATTATTAAAGAAGACAAAGGGCTCGTTGTTCTGAACAGGGAGAAATTTTTATCTTTTATCAGCAAAAAGCGGGGTATAGCTTCATTATTTAAGCTGTCTTGATGAAACTGTGTTGTTCCGTTCCACTATTCAGCATCGTTTAATACGCGCTAATTCCCGTTCCCTTTCATTTATTTTCCAGGAAAAAGGTCATTGCTCCACCAGGGAGGATGTGGCAAAGACGTTTACCTGAAGAAATTCGGGACACATGTCAACAGGAAAAATACCGGGCATTGTCCAGCGCCCTCCGGATATTTGCAATCAGGAACATCAGCGGCCATCAAAAAGCGGTTCAATGCATCAATCTTTCATCAGATTCCAATGATTTTTATTTGCTGCCAAAGCTGATATCAGCCCCGTTATACATTACATGAATACTGCGGGCATATAGAAATAATGATTGAAACATATATATAGTTTTCTTAGCATCCCGGTGGTCAATTAATCGGCCAGTGATTTGACATGATACATGCCCCTCAGGGGGGACAAGGGGGGGTCTACAATACCGATGAGCCCGGCCACTGACATTCTCACCTGCGATATCGCCGTGATCGGCGGGGGCCCGGCCGGCATGATGGCCGCCGGCACCGCCGCGGCAACCGGCGCCGACGTGCTCCTCGTTGAAAAAAACAGGCGCCCGGGGAGAAAGCTCCTTATCACCGGCAAGGGACGCTGCAACATAACCAACGCCGCTCCGGACGCCAGGAGCTTTCTCGGTCCATTTGAAAAAAAGGGACGGTGCCTCCATTCCCTGCTTCACGCCTTCAGCATCGAGGACGCCATCGGTTTCTTCACCACCCGCGGTCTCCCGGTGAAAGTCGAACGGGGGAACCGCGTGTTCCCCGAGTCCGACAGGGCCGCGGATGTGCTGCGGGTCCTCCAGGACTACATGAAGGAAAACGGCGTGCGGGTCAGGGCGGAGTGCGACATACGCGAGGTGGTCCGCGGGAACAACCACATTGAGCGGATCGCGTCGGAGAAGTGCGTGATAGAAGCGAAGCAGTACATCCTCTGCACCGGCGGCCTCAGCTATCCGGCAACCGGCTCCACCGGCGCCGGCCTCGGTTTTTCCCGGGACCTGGGACACGCCGTGGTGAAGCCCCGGCCCTCCCTGGTGCCGGTAATCCTCCGGGAAAAGTGGGCCGGCGAATTGGAAGGCCTGAGCCTCCGCAACGTGTCGGTCCGCCTGGTCCGCGGCGAAAAGACCATCGCGGAGGAATTCGGCGAGGCCCTGTTCACCTCGAACGGCATGAGCGGCCCCGTCGTCATAGACCTGAGCAGGACGATCGGCGGGATGCTGCCGGAAAGACTCGAGCTGTCCATCGACCTGAAGCCGGCCCTTGACCACCGGGCCCTGGACGAGCGGGTCCGGCGCGACTTCGGCGAAAACCCGACGCGCCTCTATAAGAACAGCCTGGGGAGGCTCCTGCCGGCGTCCCTCATCCCGGTCATCGTGCGCCTTTCCGGCCTGGACCCCCAGAAGACCGTGAGCCATATCACGCGCGAGGAGAGAAAACGCCTGGTCTCCCTCCTCAAGGACCTGCGCGCCACGGTCGCCGGCATCGAGGGATTCGACAAGGCCATCATAACCGCCGGCGGCGTTTCCCTTGACGAGATCGACATGCGCACCATGCGCTCCCGCATCATCGACAACCTCTACTTCGCCGGAGAGATCATCGACATCGACGGCCCCACCGGCGGCTACAACCTCCAGGTCTGCTGGAGCACCGGGTACTGCGCCGGCATGGCTGCAGCCGCGGCGCTGTCGTAGTGAGCAAGCATGTCACTGCGGGGAATCCGCGACAGGCTCGGGATAAACTCCTCGATTATATGGTCCTGGCACCCCCTGTCCCCCACAGGGGGCATGTGCCATAGTACAAATTGTTTGTAAAATTACTTGTCAGTATTAATTATATATAATTATCATGTCACAGGATATCCTTCGTGCCCCCTCAAGGGATCAGGGAGGATGCAATTCCTTACGCCATGCTTGCAATGACATTGCTTTTTTCATTATTATTTTATAAATAAATCCAAGGAGAACCGCATGATCACTCTTATCGCAAAGCTGAAAGTAAAGGAAGGAAAAATGGAGGAGGCCATCGGGATACTGAAAGAAATCGCCCCGAAGGTGACGGAGTCCGAGCCGGGATGCCTTGCCTACATACCGCACACGGTCCGCGGCGAGGAGAACACCATTTTATTTTATGAAAAGTACCAGGACAAGGATGCGCTGAAAATTCATTCGGCCAATCTCCCCAAAACCATGGAAAAACTGTTCCCCCTTCTGGATCCGGGCATGGATATCAAGACCTGTTATGAAATAGTCTAGCCCTCAAAAAAAACTGCCGGAGGGAGGAGCAAAATCCCTCCCCCCCGGCAGCACACCCCCCGAATCGGGGATCAGCTCCCGCTACCGGAAGCTGATCCGGTACAGGTGAACGCTGTAATTAACGAAGGAGTCCCTCATGATGCCGCCGGTGATTGTTTTCGTGCGGTTTTCTCCGATCACTTCCGCTTCCGCATTCTCCGGAAAGCCCCGCAGCGTGAAGGTTGCCGTGGTGATGCCGGGCCTCATCGACACGGCGAAAAGATAGGTTTCGCCGTTGAAACGCTTGAGCATGACGTCAACGGGAATGCCGGCATTGCTGCTGGAAACCGTCACGCCGTTCGCGACGGACCGGGAGTTCAGCACCGGCGCAAGCGACGTGATCTGCGAATTGATCGCCGCGACCGCGGAGCTCATCTGCGCGTCGCTCAAAAGCCCCGCCTCTATGAACGATGGCGAGAAGATATGGGCAAAATAGCCGGTGCCCATGGAGCCGTGGATGATGGACATCCACACCTCGGCTTTTACCTCGCCAGGCGCCGGCTTTCTTCCGGAGCCGTTGAAATCGGTGCACTCGATCCAGTTCCAGACCGCCCTGCCGTAGTTGCTCCACCGGCGGAGCCGGTCAACCCCGTAGGCCACGAGCCACAGCCTGTCCCTGACCGCCGCGTTCTGCGTATTGATAGGATAGATATCATACGAAATAATATCCGCCCCCCGGACATACTCCGCGTAATCTTCAGGATGATTGGTGCGCACCCCGCGGCCGTACCATCCGTCCCAGGCCACCCCCTGGCCCAGGTTCAGGTACACCGGCCGGGCGGGGTCAGCGGCCGCCATCGACCGGTATCCGGAAATGACCGTTGCCGGGGATATCGGCGGACCGTATCCCCCCCGGCCGTCAGACTGCGCGTTGTCAGGCTCGTCAACATGGGTCCAGGCCCTGATGACTGAACCGCTGGAGCTGGCGAGACCGGTCGAATTCTGGGCGCACAGGACCGGCATCTTCCGTGCCGCGAGCTGGCCGAGCTGCTCCTCCGTGGGCCCCTCCCATAGGCCGACAAAGGTATTGATACCGATCGCCCTGTAGGCCTCGGCGTTTGCCGGGTTCTGCAGCCAGACGGCTATGGGGAAATAATCCGGATCGGAAGACGGGCCCTTCGTCCACCTGGAATAATAGGAAGGTCCCCCTTCCCACGGCGCCATCACGTCACCTGGAAATGCTTGACCGCCCCCGCCCTTCTCTTCGGCGGCCAGGGCAAACAGGATCGCGCCCGCGAGAAGGTTACCGGCATTTTCCCCCGGACCCTCCGAGGAGACGACATCTGTACAGTCAGAAAATAGAATGATCGCAATCAGAAAAATACCCGTGAACACAGGTATTCCCCTTTTATTCCGTTTCATTCAAACCCTCCACATCCCTTTCACTTTTTAAAAAAGTGCTTATTTATATTAGACTTGTCGTCTGACATATTTTTTCATTGGGGTTAAGAGGCGAAGCCCCGTGCAAAGCCCCCGCATCCCGACCAGTCGGGACTGCGAGTGCGGGACGCCAGTTTCGCAACAAGTCTATTTTTTCTAAAACCTTATAATGATATTAAAAAATTTATAAATCGGCAAATAATTTTGCGATTTTTTTAAATTTTTATTAAACCCGATCAGGATAGCTTAAATTTGAACTCGATCAATACATCCTGTACCGCCTGCGCGGGCGGTTTTACCGAAAGCATATCATGACGGCCAATCTCATCATTCATTCATGAAACCCGGTTAAATTCATGTTGATTATTTCTCACGCTTTACCTACCTTATCCCTATAACAACAGTGCAAGGAGAGATCCGATGAAATCACGTAGTGTCGCTCGCGGTATGTCCATATACATGAGCCTGGCGTTGATACTGTCCGGCACCTGCTTTTCCGCCTGCGCTAAAAAGGAAGCAGGGAAAAAAACGATCAGCGCCGTGGCCACCTTCGTCATAGGCAAGGTCACCCTCGTGAGGACCGGCGAACCGGCCCGTCCCCTGCTGCACAAAGAGGAATTGAAGCGGGGAGACGTGGTGAAAACCGGGGCGGATTCAATGCTGGTTGTGCAGATGGGGGAGGACTCGGTCATCAAGATAGAATCGGGGACTACCGTCAGCATGGCCATGTTCATGGAGAGGGGCGGCACGCAGTTCAATCTCGAACAGGGACGAATGCTCACCCGGGTGCACAACCTGAGCAAGGATTCAACCTTCAAGGTATACACGAAAACATCCCTTGCCGCCGTGCGCGGCACGGAATTCAGCGTAACCTCCAGGAACAACGTATCGGTCGTGGCCGTGAACAGCGGCACCGTGGCGGTCCTGAAAGTGACAGCCGGCAAAGAAACGAAAGAGGAAAAACCGATCGGGAGGGGAAGCGCTGCGGTCGTGAAGAATACCATAACCACCAGACCTGTGAACGCCGAGGAGAAAAAAGAATTCAACCGTTTCGCGAAGATCACCCCCATCGAGGACCTGGACAGCAAGAGCGAAGCGGACCTCATACAAATGGAGGACGATTACCAGAAGAACAAGGATGAAGCGGAGGATCTCGACAACAATATAGATACAGATAAGAAGAAAGATAAGAATAAAAAAGAGGACCTCCAAAAACAGGCAAAAGACAGGCCTTCCGGGAATGAAGAAGGAAAAAACACCATCCTGTGGACCAGCAAGGGCGTTTACTCGCCGGCTGACACCATCATCGTGTACTACAAGAACATGCCGGATTACCGCAATTGCTGGATCGACGTGTCAAAGGCCTCGGACGGTGACGGAAGATACCGGTCATATAACTGGACCTACAGCGCCACAAAAGGACAAATGACTTTTTCAAACCTTAACCTTGAGCCGGGAGTGTATGAGGTGCGGGCCCATTTCAGTAAAAGCAACTCGGTCAGCAAGAGGTACCGCTTTCAGGTACGGTAGGACCGCCGGCGCTATTAACTCATTGGATTTCACCCTCAAAATTCCCCCCACATC
>CAZZHU010000102.1:0-5383 GCA_964654045.1 uncultured Leptospirales bacterium | reverse complement strand
ACTTGAATAAACTGCCTGTTGGGGAACCTATTAAATGAAACGCCCCCCAAGGGGGGGTGGGGGGGGTGACCCGAGACAGACCAGGCATGATCACACCGGCTTGATCCCCCTTTCTTCGTACAGGACCAGGGAGGTGATGTTCTCGTAATCGAGGACCACGCGGGAATCCTCGATATCAAGGACATTGTTGATGATCTTCTGGAATTTTTCAGTGAGGTTCATTATGTCGTTGGTGTCGATCCACTCGAAGATGCTGGGGAAGAACCTGAGCTCCGTCAGCCGTTCGAAGACGCCGTTGATGGTCTGCATCTTCTCGGTGTCGATTTCGGCCTCGCTGATCTCTTTTTCCAGCTTTGCGAAAAACGCCTTCCAGGTATCAAAGGGTTTATGATGAAACACTGACGCGGTGTGTGATACGACCGACCTGGCCAGCACCACGGCATGGGTGATCCGGCTGATCATCACGATGAACAGCCCGAAGTTGTCGTCCTCGTCGTCCTTGAACCGCCCCTTTATGACGATGATATCGGCGAATTCCCCCTTCAGGATCTTCTTGGCAGTCTCGGTATCGCCGGAACAGAACTTCTCGACTATTTTCAGTTTCTCAAAATACTGCCGTGCTCCATCATCACGGTTCATGCCTAAACCCCGCTTATCCAGCTGTATTAAAAAATACCCCGCCCATCGCGCCGGGTCAAGATTATTTCTTCATCAGGTCCACAATCCGGTCAAAATCATCGAGCGAATAATAGCTGATCTCTATTTTACCCCTGCCGGATGCGTGCTTGATCTCCACCTTGGTGCCGAAAATCGACACCAGCTCATCCTCCATCTTCCTGATATGGGCGTCCTTGGCCGGTTTCTTCTTCCCGTGCTTCTGCTTCTTTTCACCTTCCTGGACCAGCTGTTCCAGGGCCCGGACCGACACCGATTTATTGAGGATATCGCGGAAGAGCTCCATCTGGCGGCCGCCGCTCACGGACAGGAGCACCTTGGCGTGGCCGGTGCTGATATCGCCGGCAGAGAGGGCCTCCTGCATTTCGGCCGGGAGCTGCAGCAGCCTGAGGGTATTGGCCACAGTGGCCCGCTCCTTGCCCACCTGCGCCGCTATGTCCTGCTGCTTGAGGCTGAACCGGTTGATAAGGACCTTGTAGGCCTCAGCCTCCTCGATGGGATTCAGGTTAGTGCGCTGGATGTTCTCGATGAGGGCTATGGTGTAGTTCTTCACCTCGTCCGCCTCGATGACGATTGCCTTGATCTTCTTCAGGCCGGCATGCTTCACGGCCCTGAGGCGCCGTTCGCCGGCGACCACGTAATAATTGTCCTCGGCGCGGCGCACGATGATCGGCTGGAGAAGTCCCACCGACTGTATCGACGCCGCGAGCCCCTTTATCTCCAGCTCGTCGAACTTCATCCGCGGCTGGTCGGGATTGGGCAGCACCGAGTCGACGTCGAGTTCCATGATGAGGTCGGCGTTCCTGACGATCCCCTTTTCCAGCGCCTCCACCGGCGTGGGAGACGACGTGATGATCGCGGACAGACCCTTGCCCAGAACCTTTTTAGCCATTCTTTAAAACCTCTTCCGCCAGATTCTCGTAGGTGACGCTGCCGTGGCTCCCCCTGTCGTAGAGCCCGATGGGCTTGCCGAACGAGGGGGCCTCTGACAGGCGCACGTTCCTCGGTATTATCGTTTTAAAAACCTTGTTCGAAAAATATTCCCGCACGTCGGACACGACCTGCTGCGACAGGTTGGTGCGCGAATCGTACATGGTCAGGACGACGCCCTCGATGGAAAGGCCGCGGTTCAGGTTTTCCTGCACCATGGCGATGATCCTGAGGAGCTGGCTCAGGCCCTCCAGGGCATAGTATTCGCACTGCAGGGGGATCATCACCGAATCGGCGGCCACGAGGCTGTTCAGCGTGAGGATCCCCAGCGAAGGAGGACAGTCGATAAACACGAAATCATACTCCTTCCGGATCTCCTCCATGGCCCTGCGGAGGACGAATTCCTTCCCTTCCACGTCCATGAGGTCCATCTGCGCCCCGGCAAGATGGATGTTCGACGGGATCATGTCCAGGTTGGGCACACCGGTCGTCATGATGGCTTCCCTGATCGGGACCGTGCCGATGAGCACTTCATATATGGTCTTTTCAATATCGCCGGCATTGATGCCGACGCCATATCCCGCATTCGCCTGCGGGTCGATATCGATGATCAGGACGCGCCGTGCCCGGTCCGCTATAAAGGCCGCGACATTGACCGTCGTCGTGGTTTTTCCAACTCCCCCCTTCTGGTTGGAGACCGATATCACTTTTCCCATGCCGTGGCTCCGAATAATTGTATTACTGTTTTAAAATTCCGGCCTGAATGCAACTACTTTTCTGAAAAATCCTCGCTGCCGCGCCGGACCTATTTCTGCTTGACACGCCGTGATCATGCATAAAGACTCTAACGGTTCACTGCGGCCCGCAGGCCCGGTCCCCGACGCCGGGGGGCCCCGGACGGGCACTATCCCTACAGAGGTTGATGACGCCATGGCCAGACGGAAAACAATCATAGATAAAAGCTTTCAGCTGAGAACCACCTTCCGGATTATCGGGATAATCATCATAGCCTTCATCCTCATCATCGCTGTCACCGGGATCATCTCCACTGACAACAACCGCAAGGTATCCGCCACCATTTCCGATCTCAACAGGTCGATAGACAAGAACAAGGAGACGATCGAGGTGCTCATCGCGTCAGCCGGCCTGAAGCGCGACACCATGGCGGACCGCGACCATGACCGCATCATCGAAGACCACCTGGAGACCATGGCGCTCATGCACACCAACGTGGAGCAGCTGCGGAAGATCCTGGCCCGGAACAGGATACTCTTCACGGTAATGATCGCCACCGGCATCATCCTCGGACTGGGCCTCTTCATATACCTGATCCGTCTCACCAGCCGGATGTCCGGCCCCCTCTACGTGCTGACGCAGCACATGGATGACATCATGAACGGCAGAAAACCCAATATTCGCGATCTGAGGAAAAACGACGAGTTCCAGGAGTTCTACAACCAGTTCATAGCCTTTCTCGAAGGAACGGACAGGAAGTGACGGATCACCACCGCCCGCGCCCGGAGTAACCCCGGGTGAAAAAGAGCCGGTACACGAGAAATAAGAGACCGCCGGCAGCAGCGGCGCCCGGCACAGCGAGAATATAATAGAGATACGGAAGGATCCTCCGCCCCGACGCGGAAATGACGGCGTACATGCCGAACCGCTCGTTCGCGTACGGATACAGCCTGATGTAGCAGTAATCCCTTTCCGGGGACTTTACCGTGAAGACCTGTTCCCGCTGCAGAAGGTCGCGCGACTCTATCAGCGACAGGTGACGGTCGAGGATATCGATCTGATAGAACTCCTTCGTGGAGAAAAAGTATATCGTGTTGTTCCCCCGCGCCAGGTCAAGGCGGTGCGCCCCGGCAAACTCGCCGTCATGAATGGCGTTGACGATCCTTCCCGTGACGGTCTGGCCCCATTTGCGGGCCTCGTCCTCGAGTTTCTCCATGACGGGGGCCCCGGCGATCCGGTAGACGTTGAAGCGGCGGAAATCGCTGTACACGGTGCTGTCGTAACTGGTGTAGAGCAGCTCGCCCCCGCCGCGGCGCGCCAGGAAGCTGATGGGGCCGGAGCGCGCCCCGCGGGGCGTCTCGAAGGTCGCATAGGAGATCACCTCGGCGTCATCGACGGACTTGATCGTGATCCACCCGGGGTGGTCCATGTAGAGGGCCATCCGCTTTCTCAGGCTGAAGCGCGAGAGGTCCTCATACACTGCCGCTTCAATCCGCGCCGGCATGCCCATGTACGGGAAATTGCTGAAGAATTCGAGCATGCCGAAGGCCTTCTGCAGGTGCTCGTAGGAATATCCTGAAAAATACGCCGAACCCCCTTTTTTCACGAACCGCCGGAGCGCGCGGGCGACTTTTTCCTTATTCACTTCATAAAAATCTGGCTTGAGGGCCACCGACTTGAACCTGAAATTATTCGCGTACACATCCAGCATCTCCTCGATCGGATAATCGACGCCGCTCGGCACGAAAAGCGAACGGTAGCGGTCCAGCTTTCCCGGCGTTTCCAGGTCGCGGTACGAGAGCACGTCATGGGGAATGCGGAAGGCGGTTAAGACCCTGTCCACGTCATCATACCTGCTCTTGACCACTGCAACGCTGTTCCGCGACCTGGCCGGCGTCCGCTTTTTCTGCCGGGCAAGGGCGCTGCCGCAGAGAATCAATGCCATGGCCGCGGCTATGAGAATGTATATAGATTTTCTTTGCATGTTTTTTCGCGGGTAGCTTAAGGAGACAATGTATAAAACAGGCAGGGGTTTAGCAATACTTTTATGCCCATGTGGCGGGATTAAATCCCGGGTAACGGGTAGGTTTCTTTAAAGAATGTGACGCGTCTTTGCGCGGTTTTGCGCAAGCCGGATATTGTTTCAGCACCGGCTTTCGTTTCTGCGCATGGGACCTGTGCCGAAAGGAACAGCAACAGGAAGCCCTGGCATCAGTAGCTTGCGAATGCACCGAATCAGGCATCAGGAAGAACGATACGGGTTAAAATGCCGGGGCTTTATATAAATTGTGCTATACAGGCGCATGATAAATATGATATAATGATACCCATTAATATGATCTGTAGTGTGAAAAAATTGAATACCTGAAGCGAGGTATAATCGATGAACTACACTGCCCGCGAAACCCTCGAAATAAAGGGGAGCTTTCTATACCTGCTGATCGGAGGGACCATCGGGTTTATCGCGATCATTTTCCAGGTGCTGGCCAGGGTGAACCCGGCGAACTACCTGATCACCTCCGTGTACATCCTTTCCATCATTACCATGTCTTTCTACATCTACCGGGGCAAAAAAAAGAGAAAGAACGTCAATACCCTGAAATGGACCGTGGCCCTTCTCACCGTCCTGTTCACCATCGCGACCAAGTACAACTACGCCCGGACCATGGACTGGACCTACGCGGCCCAGTGCTACCACCTTACCGCCCTGTCCGTCAGCTTCATCGCGATCCAGCAGTTCCTGTACAACAAGAAGATAATCATCGTCTCCGCGCTGATTTTTTTCGTAAACTGGATCATATTCCTCTACCTCGCGTACGCCAACGGGGTGACCATCCATCCCCAGTCGGTGATAAACGGCTCCATCGTCCATGACGGCATCCAGATCCACCGGGAGGTATTCTACTACCTGATGATGTGCATCATCACCTACGCGTCGTACCGGAATATCCCGGTCATTGACGATTACGACCGCAAAAACGAAAAACAGCAGGAGGTGATCAGGCTGCAGGCGAACGACGAGAAGGCCATGGTGCTGGAAATA
>CAZZHU010000101.1:0-15462 GCA_964654045.1 uncultured Leptospirales bacterium | reverse complement strand
AAAGGCGCTGGACAAGGACGTGGGCGGCAGGGAGAGCGCGCGGAGGATTTTCTCGGTGCCGATACCGGAAAATCTCCAGCAGACCAAGGTCGTTGTCGTCAAGGGCACGGTGCGCGACAAGAGGAACACGGACAGGACGCTCTTCTCCGAACTGACCATTACGGACATAAACCAGGATGACCGCCCCATTACCGTTTACAGCAACAGGGATGACGGTAAATATATTGTCATCCTCAACAAGGGCAAGATCTGCGATTTTTCAGTTAAAAGCCCCGGGTACCTCTTTTACTCCAGGAAGATAGACCTCACCGGCCTTCAGCAGTACAAGGAAATCAACGAGGACATTCTTCTTGAGCCGATCATGGTGGGAGCGAATATCGTCCTGAATAACATGTATTTTGAATTCAGTAGCTACCGGCTTTTGAAGGAATCGAAGTATGAGCTGAACCGCATCATCAGATTGATGAAGGAGAATCCCACCATGAAAGTCGAGATCAGCGGCCACACGGACAACATCGGGACGGACGCTGCCAATAACAAGCTCTCGATGCAGAGGGCCCAGTCCGTTGTCGCGTACCTGATCAAAAAGGGGATCGGCAGGAACCGCCTCGTAAGCAGGGGCTACGGCAAAAAGAAACCGATAGCGACCAACAGGTCCGATGAGGGGCGCAGGGAGAACCGGCGCGTCGAAATCGAAGTCCTGGCCATATAGGACGATCCTGAAGGTCCGCGGCTGGTGCCCGGCGGCATGGTCCGACACCCAATGAAACGAAATACGAACAATCTCCCCATCGAAGTGCTGCGGCGGCGCGTAGAGGAACTGGAAGCGTCGGAAGCAGTCTACAAGGATACCATTTCTGATCTCTACCGGAGCAAGGAGCTGTACCGGCTTCTCGCTGAAAACTCTTCCGACGTTATCTGGACGATGACCCTCGACGGACGCTTCACCTATGTCAGTCCCTCGATAACGGCAATGACCGGTTTCACCCCTGAGGAAGTCCTGGGCACGCATATTTCCCGGTATATTGTCCCGGAGTACCTGCCCTATATCACCGAAGAGCTTGCGCGGGAGACGCGTAGACCGGCGGGCGAGATGACCAAACCCAAAATCATGGAGCTCCAGCAGTACGCGAAAGACGGCTCGGTGATTGATATAGAGGTCATGACCTCATGGATACTGAATGAAAAGGGGGAGCCCATCGGCATCCAGGGGAACGCGCGGGACATCCGGAAGCGGAAAATGGCGACCCTGGCCCTGGAAGAGAGCGAAGAGCGGTACCGTTCCCTCTTTGAGCGTTCTCTCGACATCGTGTTTATTCATGATTTCGAGGGCCGCTTTATCGATGCCAACAGCGCGGCGGCCAATGCCCTGGGGTATACCAGGGAAGAGATCAAGATGCTGACGCTGCGGGACGTGCTCGGCGACGACCAGATGCAGGTGGCCGAACAGATATTCAAAGAGCTGATGGAAACCGGCGCGCAGAAAAATCCCTCCGAATTCATCCTCTACACGAAGGAGAGAGAATGCGTATTCGTTGAAACAAAGTCGTTTCTCATGTACCGGAACCACAAGCCGTACGCGGTGCAGGGCATCGGGCGCGAGATCGGCGAGCGCAGGCAGATGGAGGAGGAACTGCGCCGGCACCAGGAAAAACTGGAATATATCGTGCAGGAGCGCACCGCCGAGCTCAAGGATATCAACAAGCAGCTTATCCGCGAGATCATCGAGCGGAAGCAGGTGGAAAACGTACTCAGGATAAGCGAAAACAGTCTCAGGGATCAGAACGAGATGATTTTAAAAGAGATCGAGGGGGCGCGGCTCATACAGAAGGAACTCATGCCGAAAGAGGTGCCGCTCTATCCGCCCCTTGCCATCGATTACCGATATCTGCCCCTCGAGGCGGTGGGAGGCGATTTTTTTTCCTTCACCATGCTCAACGAGGGCGGCCTGGGGATCTTCATCGGCGACGTGACCGGTCACGGCGTTCCGGCCGCGCTCTTCCTCTCCCTCGTGAGGACGGTGTCGAACCGGGCCTGCCGAAAATGCGGGATGAGCCCGTCCAGCTATATAGAAATGATCAACTCTGAAGTTTACACCGGCATGCCCGATTATTACATGACGGCGCTGTACGGCCTCTTTACGCGCCGTCGGGAAGGCATCACCTTCACCTTCGCCCGGGGAGGCCACCCCTTCCCGATACTGTACCGGCGCGAATCGGATTCCGTTGAATACATCAGGGCCAGCGGCAACCTGCTGGGATGGCGGGATAAAGGAACATTCAGTGAGACCTCAATAGAGATGCAGCCGGGTGACCGTATTTTTCTCTATACCGACGGAATTCCTGACACCATTAACGAGGAGCGGGAGATGCTTAATTCCGACGACAGGTCCTTTCTTGACCTTTTCAGGGACCCCGGTCATTGCGCCATCGGTGAAAAGCTCGATTCCATAATCGATTCCGTTACCGGGTTCAGGAAAGGCGCGCCCCTCGTTGATGACATTATCCTGGTCGGCGTTGAGATGCAGTAACCCGGCGATGGAGGCCCGTTGTCAGGCGGGAAACACCTTTTTCAGAAATTCAAGCACCTTCGCCTTGACCTCTTCAGATTCCCTTCCGCGGACGATGCCGTGGCGCTTCGCGAAAATCCTGATAAGCTGCTTGTGCTCCGTACCGAGACGGTCGAATATTTCCAGGCCGCTCACCGGATTTACCACCGGGTCATCGGAGCCCTGCATGATCAATGCCGGGTCCTTCACGAGGGGAAGCCGTTCTTCCACGACTTTCATCAGTTTGCCCAGTTCGTTGACCCCGATCACGGGATTACGGAAATAATTGATGTGCGGGTTCTCGGGAGTGTTGGTTACGAAATCCATTTTACCCCTGCTCACGCGGATCGTGGAGAGGAACCTGTTCCACATGACCACTGCCGACGACAGGCGCGATGAAATATTCTGCAGCTTGAGGGGCGCGTTGATGGATATGACGCCCCGGAACCTGCCCGGCTTGTTCGCCGCCTGCAGCAGGGCGATTCCGGCACCGGTCGAGAAGCCGCCGATGGCGAGGGTCTTCATGCAGTTTTTCATGATGATGTACGCCCGGCTTACGGAGTCATACCACTTTTCCCAGTTTCGTGTCGCCAGGTCTTCCGGCGCCGTGCCGTGTCCCCGCAGACGCGCGCCGTACACGTTATATCCTTTCGCGTGGAGAAAGTCCGCCAGGGGCCGGATCTCCTCGGGTGCCGCCATGTAGCCGTGCACGAGTATGATCCCCTTGCGGCTGAACAGGCGCCTCAAAAAGAAGGGGTGCCCGATTTCTTTCGGCTTGCTCTCGCCCGTGATGGCGTATTTCCGGTAATCATCATCGAAGAGTTTACGGTCAAGCTCGATGAAGTGGTTCCTGATCTTTCTCCTGACCCACCAGGCGGGCATGATTCTGGTCCGGTCCAGAGATGCCGTGAGATCGCCGAGCGGTTCGATCTCGTTCCTGAGCACTTCGATGATGTTGTCCTTCCTGATGGTGTGAAAATCGTACACCCTGGTGAAACGGCCGCGGTTTTTACGGATGATGCCTTCCTTCAGGCTGATAAGACCGTCGGAAACGGCCGATTCAACGAAATTGGCGTACTTATCATGATAGTCATCCGTGAGGAGGTAGTATTGCTTCTTCTGGAGGGAAGTATGAAAATTCGTGATGCCGGTCCCGCGCATCGTGTTGACGGCAAGGAAGGCGCGGTTTTTAAAATCATTTTCGCTGATCCAGCTTTTCTTGTGGCGCGTCAGGATGTATGAAAAGAGATGGTCGTGGTTCACGGTGGTCATCCCGTAGATCGCGTTCATGTAGTCGTGCATTAACCGTATATCCAGGGCGCCGAGTGCCGACAGGTTCCCTGATTCGTCTTGTGACAGGTAGAGAGAATCGTCTTCCAGCATCCGCTCGACCTGGCTGTTCGAGTGAAGGTATTCCGTTACCGGGATGGGTTTGCCGAAATTAATGTCGATATCGACGCCTTTCATGACCATGGTCCCCTCGACCTCAAGCTCCTCTTGAAACCGGGCCGACATGTCCTTCACAAACCTCCCCACCAGCTTGTTGATGGCGTTGTCCCGGGCCCTGACCGGATAGTAGGTAATGTTCACCGGCACGATGCAGGTTTCTTTACTGATTATGCCGCCCAGGTCAGCCAGGTCGAAGCCGTACGCGGCGGCGTACCGGGAAAGCTTGTCAGTTTCGTTATTATCATGAAAACGGCGGATCTTCTCTCGCATGAGCTGAGAGAGAAGGGCAATACGGGCCGCGCCGGTATGAGGCGGCCGCCGTATGCCGGTGTTGTACACCATGAATTTTCCCTTTTCGATGATTTTCTTGTCCTTTATCATCTGCCCTTCCGGAAAAATAATGACCGGGTGGCTGTCAGTGAGAAGCGAGCCTATCAGGATGGCGTTGCGGTTTTTGTCGGCTGTGGAAATGGCGCCGACCCTGTCCATGAACTCACCCATTTTACCGCTGAAAAAGGAGCTGTCAGCCAGGGAGATGGGATACTTCCTGACATTCTTTTTCAGGATATAGGGCATCAGGAAGGTTTCCATCCTCGTGAAATGATTCACGACATACAGCACCGGCTGGTCCGGCACCTGTTCCAGGCCATGGAGGCGGATATCGGTTCCCGATGCCTTGAAAATGGTGTCCAAGGTGATTTCGAGAGTTGTCAGCAGGGTATTGGAAATCTTCATCCGGCGTCTCCTGAACGTGTCATGGTAAACTCAATACTTCCCCTCCCGGTAGTCCCTGAGGATGTCGGCGTGGTCAAAGGCCAGCAGCTCCGGCAGGCTGTCGGCGGGGAAAACGCGGGCTTCCGCCGCGTCATCGGCCGCGACCGGAACACCCCGTGCCCTGGCAATGAACACTATTGTAATGGTATGCTTTCGCGGGTCCCGCGCCGGATCGGAATAGGCGTGGAATTGCCTGACCAGGGTAACGTCAAGACCTGTCTCCTCCCGGGCCTCCCTGACCGCCGCGTTTTCCAGCGTCTCCCCGTAATCGACGAAACCGCCCGGTATGGCCCATCCGTAAGGCGGGTTTTTCCGCTTGATGAGAACGATGCCTCCCGCCCCGGACGAATTCGTGCCGTTGCCTATCTCGATGATGATGTCCACGGTCGGGGCAGGATTTTTATATTCCACGGTCATAATGTCCGGCATGCCGTCAAGGCTGAGCCATGTCCTGTACTATTCTCCGGGTATGATTGTGGGATACTGAAGAGCCCTTTTCAAGTAAAATATTTTTACCCGCCCAAATTATTTGTACCCCGCGGAATCAACCCGGAAATGGCGCATCGCCGGTAATGATCTTGCTGTCCCTTCTGCAATATAAGGTCAAAAAGTAAAAGAGATATTAACCGATGCATTGAGTCCTCTCCGCTATTGCGAACTTAACGGAATAAGGGGGGCGCGGGTTGTTGGAATTTGAATTATAGCAAGCTATATTTTTTTCTTGCCATGACCTGATTCTTCCGGTATTATGTAAAGGAAACTATGGTTTTTGTGGAACTGGCACAGGCCTTCCTGATCTAAAAACGGACGATAAATCTGCCGATTTATCGATATGATTCCATTAATACCTGACAAATACTAGTATCGTTTGAAATTATGCTTGCTAAACGCACATATAGATAATAAAAAAGAATCAAAGCAGGCATTCTGGCAGGATTGAGATCAATATATGAAAAAATTCATATCTCTATTGATACTACCGGACATATCAATAACCTCTCTCGTGAAAGAACCGGCTCCTGGAATCGAGACTGCCCCATCCCTGTCCCCGGATGGCTATAAGGAGCTTCATTCAGGCATTGAACGCTAAGCATGGCAGCTTCGTTAAATTACAAGGTCCCTGATTCCCATGGGCCCGAGGTGAATAGAGCGCACTATATTAGATGTAAAATAAATATTTGGAGAAAAAGAAGATGAATATTTACGTAGGGAACCTGTCGTACAAGATGACGGATGAAGATCTGAGAAAATTGTTCAGCGATTTCGGTACCGTGGCAGAAAGCAAAATTGTTACCGACAGAGACACTGGACGTTCAAAGGGATTCGGATTTGTTGAAATGCCGAACCAGGCGGAGGGTGAAGAGGCTATCAAGCAGCTTAACGGAAAAGAAATTGAAGGGAGAAGCATTAATGTCAACATTGCCAAACCCAAAGAGGATAGACCACGGAGAAGTCAGCGATATTAATAAGCTGAATTTCCGCTTATATGATTTCCGTTCTGGAGAATTATCCGGTTTTCCGGAACGGCATCTGTAATATTAATATACTAAGGACTAAAAAATTGGCCAGAAATAATTATCAGTATGAAAAACGGCAGAAAGATATAGCCAAGAAAAAAAAACAGGATGAAAAACGGCAGAAAAGATTAAATAAAAAATCAGACGGCAGTGAGGATGCTCCGGAGAATATCGTCGAAGATACAAAGATTGATGAAACAGTGAAAGAATAATTCCACGCGGATACTTCCGGACTTGCGGCCATGCCAGGGGACATAAAGAATCATCGTTCCCCATGGATTTCATGGTTAAGACGCTCCAGGTTACCGGATGTTCGGAATTTTTAACAATTTATTATATTTTTTACAACGAACCAGCCGATGTGCCGGCGGTAAATCCTCCTGTGAGATATTCCCGTCATGGCAGAGAATCACACCGGTGAAACCACACGGCTGCATTCAAACACTGTAATCTGCATGAGGATTTATAATCTCAGTGGCGGTTTTCGTCCTGATTAAAATGTCCTGGAAAAATGGCAACGTTTCAAATAGTGCTTTACAATTTAGTCGTTAATATGTTATTAAACAAAATAATTTACTAAAATCACAAGGAGATTGATATGATAAAATTCGGGAAGTTAGCTATTGTGGCGCTGGCAATAAGCGTTATGTTTATGGGAGTATCCAGCTGCAAGAAAGCGGAAGATGCCGCTAAAGAAGCAGAAACGGTAGGAGAAGAGGCCAAGGAAAAGGTTGAAGATACCGCCGAGAAGGTTGAAAAAACCGCTGGCAAAGTGGAAGAAGCCGCAAAAGAAGCTAAGGATGTATTGAAATAATAGTTTATCCGTAAACTGTACTTCTTACTGTTAATTAAAAACGCCCGGTAATTTGCCGCGCGTTTTTTCTTAAAATCCGGACTTGAATACATGCGGCCGGACGTCACGATAGTGACAGGTACCGGTCCATGGCCGTCGCGGCCATCCTGCCGTCCTGGATCGCATGCACCACCAGGGAGGCGCCCCGGGATGAGTCGCCGGCCGAGAAGACGCCGTCAACGCTGGTCATGCAATTCCCGTCGATTTTAATGTTTCCCCGTCCGTCCAGTTCCAGGCCCAGTTCTGATAGAAGGCCGGTATGCACCGGATGGATGAAGCCCATGGCCAGGAGAATCAGATCCGCATCCAGGGTGAATTCTGAACCGGGCACTTCGGTCATGACCGGGTTGCCGGCGGCGTCCGCGCTCCACTCGACCTTCATTGCCGCAACCTGCCTGACACGGCCCCGGTCGCCGATGAATTTCTTCGTGGATACATTCCACATCCTCTCGCACCCCTCCTCGTGGGAGCTCGAGGTCTTGAGGACCTTGGGCCAGAGGGGCCAGGGCTCCTTCCCGGTGCGATGCTCCGGTGGCTTTGGAAGAAGCTCTATCTGGATTATGTTCCGGGCACCCTGGCGGTTTGCCGTTCCCACGCAGTCCGAACCGGTGTCGCCGCCGCCGATGACCACCACGTTCTTGTCATAGGCGCGGATGATCTCCGCTTCGGGGATCGTGTCTCCCTTCACGACGCGGTTCTGCTGAACCAGGTAATCCAGGGCGGGGTAAATGCCCGTGAGTTTCCTTCCCTCGATAGGCAGGTCGCGCGCCTCACGGGCTCCGATGCTGACACATACCGCATCGAATTCCTTGCGTATCGCTGAAGCGGAGATATCCTTTCCAATGGTAATGCCGGTTTTTATAATGAGCCCTTCTTCGACCATGAGATTCACGCGCCGGTCTATGATATACTTGTTAAGCTTGAAGTCCGGTATGCCATAGCGCAGATATCCGCCCACGCCGTCAGCTGACTCGAAAAGGGTTACGCTGTGGCCTGCCCGATTCAGCTGGTCGGCGCACGCCAGTCCGGCGGGACCTCCGCCTATTATCGCCACCTTTTTGCCGGTACGTCTCTTTGGCGGGGACGCCTTCACCAGCCCCAGGGAGTAGGCCTTTTCAATGACCGCCAGCTCGTTCTGGCGTATGGTGACCGCCTCTTCCCCGATGGCGAGCACGCAGGAGGCCTCGCACAGGGCGGGGCAGACCCTGCCGGTGAACTCGGGGAAATTGTTTGTTTCCTGCAGGATGTCATAGGCCCCCTTCCAGTCCCCCCGGTACACGCGGTCCTGCCATTCCGGCATGATGTTGGACACCGGGCACGCCCAGTGGCAGAAGGGAACACCACAGTCCATGCAGCGCGACGCCTGCGACCGGCGCGCCTCGTCGGGCAGGTGCTTCTCCACTTCGCTGTAGTCGTTGACGCGCTCCTCCACGGGACGGTATCCCGCTTCCTGGCGCCGTATATGCATAAAGCCTTTCGGATCTCCCATGTCAGTATGTCACTCCCAGTTGTTCTTCCTCCCTGATCCGGGCGAGTTTCTCGTCGATCATAGACAGTTTCATCTCATCCATGGCGCGCTTGTATTCAAGCGGCAGGACCTTGACGAATTTCGGCAGAATTTCATGCCAACCGTGCAGGATATCCCGGGCGACGGTGCTCCCGGTGTGCTTTACGTGCTTCTCAAGGCTCTCGATGATGAATTCCTGGTCTTCGTATTCACGTACCGGCGCGAGGTTTACCATACCCCTGTTGCAGAAATACTCGAACACGCCGTCGCGGTCCAGTACATAGGCAATGCCGCCGCTCATGCCGGCGGCGAAGTTGCGCCCCACTTTCCCGAGCACGATGATGCGTCCCCCGGTCATGTATTCGGCGCAGTGGTCTCCGGTCCCTTCCACCACGGCGATGGCACCGCTGTTGCGTACTGCAAAACGCTCGCCGGCGATGCCGCGGATATAGGCTTCACCCGACGTGGCGCCGTAGAGGACCGTGTTCCCGATGATGATGTTCTCCTCCGGCACGAAGGTGCTTCCCGCGGGCGGTACCACGATGATGCGTCCGCCGGAGAGGCCCTTGCCCAGGTAGTCGTTCGCGTCTCCCTCGAGGCGGAACGTGATCCCCCGCGCCAGGAAGGCGCCGAAGCTCTGCCCCGCGTTGCCGCGGAAGGTGCAGGAAATGGTGTCGTCCGGAAGGCCCTCCTCGCCGAAGCGGCTTGAGACTTCATACGAAAGCATGGTGCCGGTGGCGCGGTTGGTGTTGTTAATGGGTAACGATATCTGGACCGGCATCCGGCCGTAGCGCTCGAGGGCCGGGCTCGACCGTTCAATCAGGGTTCGGTCGAGCACGTCGTCGATCTTGTGTATCTGGTTCTGGACGCAGTGCGTCGCGTATTCGGCGGCCTCCTTCGGCACAAAGAGGAGGGGTGAGGGGTCCACGGTCCCGGCTTTCCAGTGATCAATGGCCCTCACCGCGAGGAGGTCCCTCCTGCCCACCAGGTCGTCGAATTTCCTGATGCCCAGCTCCGCCATGATCTCCCGCACTTCCCGGACCATGAAGCGGAAGTAATTAATAAGGTGGTCCGGTTTGCCGGTGAATTTCTTCCGGAGTTCCGGGTCCTGGGTGGCTACCCCGACGGGGCAGGTGTTCTGGTGGCACTTTCGCATCATCACGCAGCCCAGCACGATAAGGGTAGCGGTGCCGAAGCCGAATTCCTCGGCTCCCAGCAGGGCGGCGATCACGATCTCCCGGCCTGTCTTGATCTGGCCGTCGGTCTGGAGCCGTACCCGGCCCCGTAAATCGTTCATGACCAGGGTCTGGTGCGTCTCGGCCAGTCCTATCTCCCAGGGGAGTCCCGCGTGCCTGATGGAGCTGATGGGGCTTGCCCCGGTGCCGCCCTCGAAGCCGCTGATGAGTATGTTGTCGGCGTGCGCCTTGGCGACGCCGGCCGCGACGGTGCCCACGCCGCTCTCCGACACCAGCTTAACGCTCACGCGCGCCTTCGGATTGGCGTTTTTCAGGTCAAAGATGAGCTGTGCCAGGTCCTCGATGGAATAGATGTCGTGGTGGGGCGGCGGCGATATGAGGGTCACCCCCGGCGTCGAGTGGCGTGTCCTGGCTATCAGCCTGTCGACCTTGTAGCCCGGGAGCTGCCCCCCCTCTCCGGGCTTTGCGCCCTGGGCGATCTTGATCTGCAGTTCGTCCGCGTTGGCCAGGTAATTGCTGGTCACGCCGAACCTGCCAGACGCGATCTGCTTGATGGCGCTCCGGGTCATGGAGCCGTCGGCCTGCGGCTGGAACCGCTCCGGGTCTTCGCCGCCTTCGCCGGAATTGCTGCGGCCCCTGATGGCGTTCATGGCCGCGGCTATGGTTTCATGGGCCTCTTTTGATATGGACCCGAAGGACATGGCGCCGGTGGTGAGGCGCTTCAGTATGTTATTTTCCTGTTCCACTTCGTCAATCGGGACCGAGGCCTGCTTTTTGAAATCGAAAAGCCCCCGTATGAAATGTGGCTTCCGGTTAAGTCCATACACGAGTTCGGAGAACTTCTTGTAGACCGCGTAATCCCCGGAACGGGCCGCCCACTGGAGGAGGTAAATGGACTCGGGGTTCCAGGCATGGCGTTCTCCCTGCTTGCGGTACCGGTACATGCCCCGGGATTCAAGCAGCTCCGGCCGCCGGGCATAGGCGGTCTCGTGATGTATAAGGACCTCGCGCTCCGCTTCTGCGGTGCCGATCCCCCCGATGCGTGATTCCGTGCCGGTAAAATATGTTTCGATCAGTTCCCTGCCGAGTCCCACGGCCTCAAATATCTGGGAGCCGCGGTAGCTCCGGAGCGTGGAGGTCCCCATCTTGGAAAGGACTTTTAAAAGCCCCTTGTTGAGGGCCTTGATATAGTTGTCCTCGGCTTTCAGGTACCGGATGTTTTTTACCTCTTCCCTGCTCAACAGGTCGTTGATGGTGGCGAAGGCGCCGTAGGGATTGACGGCGCTTGCCCCGTATCCGAAGAGGAGGGCGAAATGCATTACCTCCCGGGCTTCGGCCGTTTCGATGATGAGGCCGATGCGCGTGCGCTTCTTCGTCCTGATCAGGTAATGGTGAACACCGGCGCAGGCGAGGAGCGACGGTATGGGCGCGTTGTCCCGATCGGCGCTGCGGTCTGATAATATTATATAGGTATAACCCTGATCTATTTTTTCTTCAACGCTTATGCAGAGGCTGTCAATGGCGCGCTTCATGCTGCCCGGGGCGGTCTTCACCGGGAAGGTCATGGGGAGCGTTATGCTCCTGAATTCCGGGTTGTCGTTATGCCTGATGGTCTCGAGGTTCCGGTTGGTGAACAGGGGGCTCTTGAACTTGATCATCCGGCAGTGCTCCGGGGTTTCGTCGAGCAGGTTTTTCTGCGCGCCGATGTAACTGGTAAGGGTCATGACCAGCTCTTCCCGTATCGGATCGATGGGCGGATTCGTCACCTGGGCGAAGCACTGCTTGAAGTAATTGAACAGGCGCTGGGGTTTGTCTGAAAAGATCGCCAGGGGGGTATCGGTGCCCATGGATCCGGTCGGCTCCTGGGCCGTCTCCACCATGGGAACGATGATGTTCTCTATGTCTTCCCGTGTGTATCCATGCAGGAGATGCATATCGTGCAGCGCGTCTCTTTCGATGGCCACCGGAACATCGCCCTTAACGTCCAGGTCCTCCAGGTTCACCCTGTTTAGCTTGACCCAGAGCTGGTACGGTTTGCGGGTGTAAATCGAGCGCTTGATCTCATCGTCCGGGATGATGCGCCCCTGCTCCATGTCGACCAGGAGCAGCTTGCCGGGCATGAGGCGACCCTTGTAGATTATCGCTTCGGGCGGAAAGATCTGGACGCCCACCTCTGATCCCATGACTATGAGGTCGTCCCTGGTTATCACGTAACGGGACGGACGGAGCCCGTTGCGATCCAGGGTTCCGCCCACGAAGCGACCGTCGCAGAAGACCATGGAAGCGGGCCCGTCCCACGGCTCCATGAAGGTGGAGTGATATTCATAAAAATATTTCAGCTCTTCCGGTATGGGGTTTTTTTCATTCCAGGATTCCGGTATGAGCATCATGAGCGCGTGGGGCACCGAGCGGCCGTTGAAATAGAGCATCTCGAGGGCGTTGTCAAAGGAGGCGGAATCGCTCTTGTCCGGCTCGATCACCGGCAGTATTTTTTCTATTTCATCGCCGAAGACCGGCGAGACGAAGGCGGACTCCCGGGCCGACATCCAGAAACGGTTGCCTTTCACGGTGTTTATTTCGCCGTTATGGGCCAGCATCCGGAAAGGCTGCGCCAGGTCCCACGAGGGGAAGGTGTTGGTGCTGAAGCGGGAGTGCACCAGCGCCACGGCGCTGGCCGTGCGCGGGTCAGTGAGGTCACGGTAATAGTGGCGGACCTGCGTCGGCATGAGCATCCCCTTGTACACGATGGTTTTACTTGATAACGAGGGTATGTAAAAAAGGAGTTTTTCCCTGGCCGCCGAATTCCTGACAGCCTGTTCCACGCTTTTCCGGATGATGTACAGTTTGCGCTCGAGAAGGTTCCGGTCCTGAAGAGATTCTCCGGTGATAAATACCTGCTTCATGGCCGGCTCGGAAGCCAGGGAAATTTTTCCCAGAACGGAGTTGTCGACCGCGATATCCCGCCACCCCGCCAGTGTCATCCCTTCCTCACCGATAACGCGTTCCAGTTCGGCCATGCAGAATTCAGCTTCGCCCTTCTTCCGGGGAAGGAAAACGATGCCGGTGCCGTAGCGCCCCGGTCCGGGAAGCGAGGGCATGTCGTCCCGGTACAGGTCATGCGGTATCTGCATCAGTATCCCCGCGCCATCCCCTGTCTTGTTGTCCGCGCTTTCGGCTCCGCGATGCTCCATCCTCTCCAGTACCTCAAGGCCGCGTTTGATTATTTCGTGGGAGGCCTTTCCTTTAATATGCGCGACAAATCCGATGCCGCACGAGTCGTGTTCGCGGGCGCTGTCGTAGAGTCCTTCCTTTTTCGGTACGTGATACATAATCAGCCGGGGGCTCCTCATACTAGTATAATACTGCCGGTTCACCAGGAGGTCAAGGCTAAACCGCCTTCCTCGATATGCAATATAATATATTTAAACAATTATTACGTGGATGTAAAATTAATTGTTCCTGATAAATAATTTAGTTACACTTAATGAAGTTGAATTATATTTGTATTGTCGCATGTGTACCGCGTCTTATAATCAGGTGCCGGGGTGCATTCGGGGGCCGTGGAGCAGCATTGTTGTATAATTGACAAGCGCTGCGCGTACCATGCCTCCGGTGCGAATCGCGCCTGTTATGCTGAAATGTTATTGCCCGGGCGCTGCATAATTCCAGCCCGGCGTGACGGATTGTCCATGGAGATTTCCAAATGAAGACCCTGATGAAAATATCGACCGGATTGGAAAGCCTTGACGAGGTGTGCGACAGCCTGAGGCTGGGTGATAACGTGGTGTGGCAGGTTGATTCGCTGTATGACTACGAGCAGTTCTTATTGCCCTTCGCCAACATCGCATTGAAACAGGGCCGGAGGGTCGCCTATGTCCGCTTCGCGACGCATGAACCCCTCCTCGCACCGCACCAGTACACGGTCCTCTATGAGCTGGACGCGCAGCGGGGCTTCGAGCTGTTTACGACGTCCCTTCATAACATCATTGCGCAGGAAGGGAAGGAGGTCTTCTATGTATTTGACTGCCTCTCGGATCTGCAGTCCGCCTGGGCCACGGACCTCATGCTGGGCAATTTTTTCAGCATTACCTGTCCCTATCTCTTCGAGCTGGATACCATTGCCTATTTCGCCCTTCTGCGCAACAACCACTCCTTCAAGACCGTGGCGCGGATCAGGGAGACGACACAGCTCCTCATCGACGTGTATAACGCGGAGACGAATTTCTATATCCATCCGCTCAAGGTGCTGAACCGGTACTCGCCGACGATGTTCTTCCCCCATTTGAAGAAGGGGAATACCTTTACGCCCATCATCGACAGCATCGAGGCGACGTACCTGATCAAGCACATCCAGAAGAGGGGCCTGGAGAGCACCCTCCGGATTCTTGATTACTGGGATCGGACATTCCTTAAAGCAGAAGACCTTGCGTTGAGCCTGAATAATAACGACGAGCGGGAGGCGATGGTGCGCCAGCTCTGCCGGATGATCATGGGCCGCGACGATAAAATACTGGCACTGGCGCAGGAGTATCTGTCCCTTAATGATTTTCTGGAATTGAAGGATCACCTTATCGGAACCGGGTACATCGGCGGCAAGGCGGTCGGCATGATCCTCGCCAGGAAGATTTTATTGAAGAAAAACAGGGAGAAATGGGAACGTCTCCAGGAGGCCCATGATTCGTTCTACATCGGCTCCGACGTATTCTATACTTATATCGTGCATAACGGCTGGTGGAATCTTTTCATGGAGCATAAAACCGACGATGGGTATTTCACCGCCGCCGCGAAGCTCCGCGAGCTGATCCCGGAAGGGAGCTTTCCCGATGAGATCAAGGGCACCTTTCAGCAGATAATCGAGTATTTCGGCCAGTCGCCGATCATCGTCCGCTCCAGCAGCCTCCTGGAGGACGCCTACGGGAACGCCTTCGCAGGGAAATACGAGAGCATCTTCCTGGTCAACCAGGCCTCCCCGGAGGTGCGCTTCATTGAATTTGAAAAAGCGGTGAAATCAATATTCGCCAGCGTCATGAGCGATGACGCCCTGCTGTACCGGATGAACAAGGGCCTGCAGAAGCTTGACGAGCAGATGGGCCTCCTGGTCATGCGCGTTTCGGGATCGTATCACGGGACCAGTTTTTATCCCGATATGGCCGGCGTCGGCCTCTCGTACAACCATTACATCTGGAACAGCGCCATGGACCCGGCGGCGGGAATGCTGCGGCACGTGATCGGTCTCGGGACGCGGGCCGTCAACAGGGTCGAGGGCGACTACCCGAGGATCATCGCCCTTGACAATCCCCTGCTGAAGCCCCAGGCGGGGATGGGCGACGCCAGGAAGTTTTCCCAGCGACACCTTGATGTGCTCAACATAACGGAAAACAAACTGGAAACGATCGATGTCGCCGGTTTTTTCAAGGATAGCCGCGATGTCGTGAAATCCTATGTCGGCATGCGTGACAGTGAAACCGAAGAAAAGCTGCGTGAACGCGGGATGACCGATTCCGAATCGTGGCTGGTCGATTTCGACGAGTTCATACTCAAAACGTCCTTTGTCAAGGATATGCAGATGATCATGAAGATCCTGGAGGAAACGTACGAGAACCCGGTGGATATCGAGT
>CAZZHU010000100.1:12502-15611 GCA_964654045.1 uncultured Leptospirales bacterium | reverse complement strand
GCCTTCTTGGTGATGGTCTCCCGGTACGGAACCCGGGGCTCCCTTGTCCTTACCTCGATTTTATTCTTCTCCTTGAGCGAGTTGAGGACGATACCCAGCTGTATTTCTCCCATGCCGGACAGGACGGATTCGGCTGTTTCAGCGCTGTAGGCATACGTCAGTGTCGGATTCTCCTCCGTGACCCTGGTGAAAAACTGCCCCACCTTGTCAACCTCGGCCTTGTTGACAACCTCGATGGCGTACGAAAAGACCGGGTTGGGCAGCTTGATGGTTGACAGCACCACCGGCTTTTTCGCGTCGCAGAGCGTGTCGCAGGTGGCGGTCCTGTCAAGCTTCACTACCACGCCGATGTCGCCGGCGTTGATCTTCGGCATATCCTCCTGCTTGCTGCCGACCATGGTGTAGAGCTTTGATATCCGTTCACGGTGCTTCTTGCTGGCATTGTATACTTCAACGTCCGGAAGCATGCTCCCGGAAATTACCTTCAGGTAGTTGAACCGGCCGGCATACTGGTCGATGTAGGTTTTCCAGACCACGGCCGCAAGGGTCCCGGCGTCTCCGGACTTTATCCTGATTTCTTTCGACGCGTCATCGGCATCATGGCCGGCGTACTCCATGTCCATCTTCGGCGCCGGCGCGAATTCTTTTATAACATTGAGAAGGTTCTTCACGCCGATTGCCGACATCGATGATCCGCAGACAACCGGAAAGAGCTTCGCGTTGGCCAGCTGGGCCTGGAGCCCTTTCTTGATCTCCTCATCGGTGAGGGTCTCGCCCTCCAGGAATTTCTCAATGAGGGCGTCGTCGCCTTCCGCTGCCACCTCGACCAGCTTGTTGCGTTCCGCCTCGGCTTTCGCCTTCGCGTCAGCCGGAACGTCCGCGATGGTCACGTCCTTGCCCCCGCCCTTGGGGGTCTGCAGCTTCATCTGGTACAGGTCGATGACACCGCTCAGTTTATCTGCTTCTCCGCTGGGGATGCACAGCGGAGCTATATTGGCCTTCAAACCGGACTTGATGTTGTCCATGACCTTTTCAAAGCTGGCCCGCTCTTTATCCATCTTGTTCACGAAGATGATCCGCGGGATATTGTTCTCCGCCAGGTACCGCCATGCCTTCTCGGTCTCGATCTGTACACCGTCAACCGCGTCAACGACCAGGATCACTGTCTCCGCCACCTGCACCGCCGCACGCGCTTCGCCGATGAAGTCAGCCGTACCGGGCGTATCTATGAAGTTTATTTTTACGCCATCTATCTCAACGAAACCAAGAGCGCTCCTGATGGACATCATCTTTTTCTTTTCGTCTTCATCATAATCGGAAGCAAGGGTGCCCTGGTTGGGATTTCCGATCTTGTCGATTTTCCCTCCCGCCAGCAGCATAGCGTCAAAAAGTGTGGATTTTCCGGTTCCGCCGTGGCCGACGATGGCGACGTTCCGTATTTGATCAGCTTTGTATTCCTTAAGCATTCAGGGACCTCCCAAGAACTGTATCACATGAGACTGTGCCGGAGCCTGCGGAACCGTGCACAGGCAGCATCGTTAAAAAGGTTTTAACAGTTTGCGAATATCAGCACACTGTTATGGCGATACAAGGATGCATCGCCGTTTTTCGAGGCGTAAGCCGGGAAAAACGTGAGGTTTTACAGTAAACTCCAATAAAGGCCAGAAAAGCCTTTATCCGAAATACCAGTTTACCGGTTATTCATTTCGTAAAACCGACCCTGAAAATCTCCATGACGGAGTTTTTCAGGAAACCGTATAGGAAAAATAATAATGAGGCAATTTTTTGTAAAGAACTTTATTTCTTCATTAAGGATGATGTTGAATTGAAAATAAAACAATTTCCGGCCCCAGCTTCACTCTTTTATCCTGCGAAGGCTCTTCTTCGCAGGGCCTTTTTTGCGTATCCTGCCGGGGGCCTCTCCCTTACATGGCGCAGGGGCGCACCGGTGCCGGAAAGGCCCCGCCAATGAGTTATTACTCAGGAGGTTATTATTATTTCTAAAAAAGAATGGACATATATTCCCGGGCTTGCATAAGGTGTTGCGCAACAAATCCAGGCCAGCTTCGAATTATCGCCATAAAGGAAAGGTCATCATAATGCAACAGAATATAGAGGTTAAAAAAGTCACCGACAAAAAAATGCTGCTGGAATTCATCAAGGTTCCATGGACAGCTGAAATATATAAGTACGACCCGGCATGGGTCCCGCCGGTTATCAAGGACCAGCTCCACTTTTTTGATCCGAAGGAAGGGTATTTCTTCGAGCATGGAGAGGCCCAGTTATTCATCGCCTATCGGGACGGAAAAGCGGCGGGAAGGATCACCGCCCACACCTATTCACGCTACGAGGAACGATATAACAAGGAAACCGGATTTTTCGGTTTTTATGAGTGCATCGACGACCTGAATGTATCGAAGGCACTCTTCGAAGCGGCCCGGGAATGGCTCCGCGCAAAAGGGAAGAAGAAAATGAACGGGCCCCAGAGTTTCACCACATATGATTCGGTCGGTTTTGACTGCATCAATAACGGGAGAATGCCGGTCATCGGCATGTTCCATTTCGCCCACTGGTACGAAAAGCACGCCCATGCCTTTGGCTTTGAAAAATATATCGACTGGTTATGCTTCATGGTTAAAAAGGACGGTATCAACTGGGAGCCTTTTTTTAAAATGCGCGATGAGATGATGAAAAAATCAGACATCAAATTCATCGTGGCAAAAAAGCGCGACATCCCCAACCGCGCGGATGACGTTAAGCGGATATTTAATGCCGCCTGGGAAGGCAACATGGACCACCTTCCCCTCACCGACAGGCAGTTTGAACTGATGTTCGACGAACTCAAGATGGTCATAATCCCCGAGCTGGCCATTTTCGCGGAAAAGGACGGCAAGACCGTGGGGTTCATCCTTTCTGTGCCGGACGCGAATCCCGGCCTGGCCAAGCTTAACGGCGCCCTGGCCGGACCGGTGGTTTTTGTCCACTGGATATTCTCCCGGCGGAAACGTTCCTGGTGGTTTGTTCTTACCGTTTTTTTCGCGGCGGTTGCCTTCGTGGAACTGATGATACCGCTGGATTATGCTATTACCCATAATTTTACTTCGATGGC
>CAZZHU010000100.1:339-12492 GCA_964654045.1 uncultured Leptospirales bacterium | reverse complement strand
CTCTATCCCTGGAGGATCCTCAAACTCCTCTGGAAGGTCAAAAGGACAAAAACCCTCAGGACCATCCTGATGGGCGTACAGCCGGAATACCGGGGCAAGGACATCGACCAGATACTGATCCTCATGACCATGGAAATCGGAATCAACCTGGGCTTTATCCAATCTGACTGCTCCCTTATCGTTGAGACGAACAAGAAGATGATCGGCGCCCTCAAGTTCGTAAATGCCGATCCGTACAAGGGCTACCGGATATTCCAGATAAGCATCTAAACGGGTGGCAGGGGAAAGCCTGTTGTCTGTACCGGCACCGATAACAATCGGGCCATTGTCATAACGTACCGAACAACTTCTCCCTGTTCTGCTCGATAAATTGCGCGGTATTAAATGCCGGCGCCGACCGGACCCGGTCTTCATAGAAGCGCCTCAGATCATCCAACCCGTCGACAACTGCCTCCTGGGACAGTATGGACAGTTCCATCATGGTGTCCTCGATTTTTCCCATGGTTTCGATCAGCACCCGCGACGTTCCCCATGATATGCCCCTGAAAAATTCATCACGCAGGGATCGTTTATGAAAAGCTATGAGGCAATAACCGCCGTCGCTGCGCGGTCCGAGCACGGCGTCATGGTTCCCCAGTTCAACAAAGGCCTCACGGATGTAATCCGCGGTTAGTCCGGGACAATCGCTGCCGATCAGGACGGCCCGGGTATACCCCCTGGAAAACACGTCGGCAAAGGCATGGTACAGGCGTTCTCCCGGATCATGCCCCCGCTGCACAAGGCGCAGCGACCTGCCGAAAAATCCGGGCGGGCCCTTCCCCGTGGATCCGGTTCCGACAATGATGTTTTCGGCGTCGACAGCTCGGATAGCGCCGAGGATGTCCCTGATGAAACGAATATAGAGCTCATAGGCAAGATCATCGCCGATTTCTTCGGCGAGGCGGCTCCTGACCTTTCCTCTCTCCGGGTATCGTAAAAAAAAGATGACAGCGTCTTTATTCAATACCTTTCACCGCGTACAATGAATACTGGCAGCAAAATTATAATACCGCACAATCCAGTATAAATATAGCAAAATATGAATTTATATGCAATTCCCATAGAAATTTAATAAAATTATTGATAAATTATCTTCGAGGAGCATACTGACATTGTTTTTCCAGTGGTAGTAAAAGGCATATTATAAGCCATAAGAGACAATGCTTGAACGATAAATCCCGAAATGTGATTCTGACCATAGAAGATGAGGATATCCTCAGGAAAACCATGGTCACCTACCTCGAAGACAGCGGCTACTCGGTCCTGACAGCACCCAACGGCAAGACCGGCCTTGAGGTTTTCCGCCAGAAAAAACCACATCTTGTATTGCTCGATCTTCGCATGCCGGGAATGAGCGGGTTTGATGTTTTAGATTCGATACGAAAAGAAGCACCTGACACACCGGTCATCATTGTATCAGGGAACGATAATATCACTGATGCCATTGAAGCAATCCACCTCGGCGCATGGGATTATATTACAAAACCCATCCTGGAGATGCAGGTCCTTGAATACGCCATTGCCAGGTCCCTGGAAAGATCCCGTCTCATTGAAGAGAACCAGCGCTACCGGACCCACCTTGAAGAGGAAATCGTGAAAAGAACCTCGGCCCTTAAAAAAACAACCATTGAACTCCAGGAACTCAACGCGCGTCTCACCACTGAAATAAACGAGCGGATACAGATAGAGGACGCCCTTGTCAAGTCATTGAACAGCCTCGAGCGTTCCATATCCGGCACAATCAGCACACTTTCCTCGATAGCTGAGATCCGGGACCCCTTTACCGGCGGTCATCAGCAGCGGGTAGCCGCGCTGTCAAGGGCCATAGCCCTGGAAATTGGGCTTCCGGAGGATGAGACCAAGGGAGTGTATGTGGCTGCCATGCTCCACGATATCGGGAAGATATCGATACCGGGAGAGATACTGGTCAAGACCGGTCAGCTCAACGAGATAGAATATAAATATATAAAGCAGCACAGCCAGTCCGGCTACGACATCCTGAAAATGATAGAGTTCCCCTGGCCCGTAGCCCAGATCGTGCTCCAGCACCATGAAAACCTTGACGGGACCGGATATCCGCAGGGACTGACCGGCGAAGGCATTTTACTGTACGCAAAGATAATCCGCGTGGCCGATGTGGTCGAGTCAATGGTTTCGCACCGTCCCTACCGGAAAGCCCTCGGAATTGACATGGCCATCGAGGAGATAACAAACAAATCACGGGTACTCTATGACCCCCGGGTCGTAAAAGCCTGCGCAGACCTTTTTTTGACGAAAAAATTCACCTTTGACAGCGCCGCCGGTGAAACTACAATCGATACAGGCAGGGGAACGGGCATCAAGGATCGTTAACAACATACCGAGTTTCAGCAGGCGTTGTGATTCAAAAGTGGAATCATTGCCGTGCCAGGGAACGAAGTTTTCCATAACGATTCCCGTGAAAGGGTAGTAACAATGAACGGAACAACAACCATACTTATCGTGGACGATGAGGAGCACCTGCAGGAGAACCTGGTCGCTTATCTCGAGGATGAGGGCTATACAGTGGTTACCGCCGGAGACGGGGAAACGGGCCTCGAACGGGTACGAAACCAGAAACTTGACATCGGCATAATCGACATGCGCCTGCCGGGGATGGACGGTAACGCGTTCATTAACAGGGCCCATGAAATACAGCCGGACATGAAGTTCCTCATACACACCGGCTCCATGACCTACACCATCCCCCGGTCATTGATTGACATCGGCATAGTCAATGACCAGGTTTTTTTAAAACCGGTCATCGACATGAATCTCATGACCAGCGCGATAAAAAAAATTATCTCCGGTGATTGATTATACAGAGCCGCCCTGGCGCACCCGTGACCGGGAGAAAAACCGATGGATAATCAGAGGGGAATACTATGACTTCATGCCAACCGCGGTCTATTATCCGCGCGTTGCCAGGTACTTCTCTATCCGGTCCAGCCCTTCCCTGATATTCTCGATGGAATTCGCGTAGGAAAACCTCAGGAAACCCTCCCCGCCGGACCCGAAATCAATTCCGGGCGTAACCCCCACCCTGACGGCGTCAAGTATCCTGAAGGCCTCATGGTACGAATCGGTGCAGAAGTGACTGGCGTCGGCGAAGACGTAAAACGCGCCGGTGGGCTCCACGTGGAGCCGGAAGCCCAGCTCCTTCAGGCGCTGTATCATGAAGACGCGACGCTCGTTATAGATCGCCTTCATCCGGTTGACATCCGGGCCGGCATGGCGGAGCGCCGCGATGCCCGCGATCTGGACGAAGCTGTTGGCCGATATTGCGAAATTCTGGTGCAGGCGCTCCATGACGCGGGAAAACTCTCTGGGGAAGATCAGGTAGCCGAGGCGCCACCCGGTCATCGCGTAGAGCTTGGAAAAGCCGTTTATGACAAAGGCGCGGTCCGTGTACTCAAGAATGGAATGGGCCTTTCCCTCGTAGACCAGGCCGTGGTATATCTCGTCGGAGAGGATAAACTGGTTCTCGAACCCGGCTATCTCCTCCATGTTTTTATCGGTCATAACGATGCCCGTGGGATTGGACGGCGAGTTGATCAGGATGGCCTTGGTCTTACCGGTCAGGACCGGGCGGATCTGCCCGGGACGGTACTGGAACCCGTCATCCGGCTGCGTGCGCACCTCGACGACCTTTCCGCCCACCGCCTCGATAAAATTGGGGTAGCAGGCATAGTGGGGATTTGACACGATCACCTCTTCGTCGGGCTCAAGGATGGAGAGCATCATGAGGAGCATCGCCGGCGACGTGCCGGAAGTCACCAGGACCTGGTCCGGCGTAAAGGATACGCCGTATTCACGGTAATAGTAATCGCAGATCTCCTCCCGCAGCTCCAGGATGCCCATGGCATGGGTGTAGTGGGTCTTGCCGGAACGGATCGCCTCGATGGCCGCCTCCCGGATCACTTCAGGCGTCTCGAAATCAGGCTCCCCCACCTCGAGGTGGATGATGTCCCTGCCGTCGTGTTCGAGCTCTTCCGCCCGGGCCATCACGTCCATGACCATGAAGGGTTTCACTCCCAGGACCTTGTGGGAGATCATCTTCTTTTTATTCTCTGAATTGCTGTTCATATAGATATCCCTACTATATCTCACGCTATTATTATAATCGGTTTTACAGCCTTCATAGAACCATCCTCCCTTCCATCGGGCCACGATGAAGGCAATGATGCTGGACAAAGGCATACTACATGAAAGCCCTCTCCTTTTTCCCAAACTTAATGGGAGAGGGCGCGCCTGCCGGCGCGCAGTGCGCGGGTGAGGGCGGGAAGAAACAAATCATGTGACTTATATCAATAATCCTTATACTCATGTCAAGGCGAAATTGCTGTCTCCCACCGGCGGGTATCCCTGATAAAAAATAGCTTGATAAACCATAAGAAATATTGCATTATTGTCAGTACGGGCCTCCCGCCAGACCGGCAGGAACGGCGCTCGTCGAGCTGTTATTACTTACTAAAAGTCTGCACAATACTGATATTACCGGAACAGGACCATGAACAGGAAATTAATCATCGGCATAACTATCTTCATCATCGCCTACGCGTTGATATCCCTCTCCTCCGGCTTCTACGCCGACATGGAATGGTTCAGAATGTACCGGGGTCTCAATATATTCTGGGTCCTTTTCATCACGAAGTTCAACGTCCATATCCTTTTCGCCCTCATCTTTATCGGCATTTTTTCATTCAACTTTCTGCTGATACGGATCCTCGGCGGGAAGGGGCGGATATTCACCAACAATATCCTCAACCGGCTGCAGCTGCCGGTCCTGGGCACGCCGAAGCGGGCGCTCTTCATCCTCCTGGCCATCAGCGTCGTAATCGCGGGATTCATGATGGGAGGCGCCGCTTCCTCCTTCTGGAAGGAATTCCTGATGTACACGAATGCCGTTCCCTTTGCGGGCTTTCCCAAAGACCCGATCTTCGGCATGGACCTGGGCCTCTACGTGTTCAAGCTCCCCTTCTACCAGTTCCTGTACGGCTGGCTCATGTCGGCGCTGGTGATAACGGCGCTTTTTTCAATCGTATTTCATGTCGTCAACGGGGGCATTCTCTTCAGGGACGCGAAGCTCGAGTTCTCCCTCTTCGCGCGGGCGCACATCTCAACCCTCCTGGCGATGATCGTTTTCCTCTACGGCCTCGGGTACAAGCTGGACGCCTACGGCCTCCTTTACTCCAAGATCGGCAAATTCTACGGCGCGGGGTACACGGCCGTGCACGCAAACCTGCTGGCCTACAACGCCGCCATGGTCATATCCTTCATCGCCTCGGCGCTCTTCCTGTTTAATATCTTCAAGCGGAGCTTCAAGCTGCCCCTTATCCTTCTTGCCGCCATCATCCCCGTTTACTTTATCCTGGGAGTGGTCTTCCCCGGGATGCAGCAGCGGTTCATTGTCGAGCCCAACGAGTTCGGCAAGGAAAAGACCTACATTGAACATAATATAAAGTACACACGCATAGCCTATGACATCGGGCGCGTACGCGAGATGCCCTTTGCCAACAAGCAGAACCTCACCTACCAGGATATTATCAAGAACCGCAACACCCTGGAGAACGTGAGGCTGTGGGACTGGCGCCCGCTGAAGCAGACCTACAAGCAGCTGCAGGAGCTCAAGCCCTATTACTTCTTCAATGACGTGGACGTCGACCGCTACGTCATCAACAACCGGAAGAGCGCCGTGAACGTGTCTGCGCGGGAGCTTTCCATCGACCGCCTGGGGAAAAACAGCCAGACCTGGCAGAACAAGCACCTGCTGTACACCCACGGCTATGGCGTTGTCCTTTCCCGGGTCGACAAAATAACCTCGGAAGGCCAGCCGGAAATGCTCATCTACGATATCCCGCCGAAATTCGCCGTCGACATCCCCATCGACCGGCCTGAAATCTATTTCGGCGAGCACAACAATTCATACGTCATCACCAACACCAGCATGAAGGAGTTCGACTATCCCTCGGGTGACGTGAACAAGTTCACGATCTACAAGGGGACCGGCGGCTTGAAGCTCGATTCATTCTTCAGGCGCGTGCTCTTCGCCGCGGCCTTCAAGGACATCAACATCCTGATATCGGGCACCATCGATGAAAACAGCCGGATACACTACCGTCGCAACATCACCGATATGGTCCAGGAGTTCACGCCGTTTCTTGATTTTGACAGCGATCCGTACATGGTCATATCGGATAAAAAACTCTACTGGATCATCGACGCCTATACCACGTCGGACCAGTTCCCCTACTCCACACCTATATCGATCGGAAAGCGCAAGATTAACTATATACGCAACAGCATCAAAGTCGTCATCGACGCCTATAACGGATCAATGGACTACTATGTATCCGATGAAAAAGACCCGATCATCAAGGTGTACCGGAACATATTCCCGGGAATATTCAAGAAGATGTCGGCGATGCCCGCCGACCTCAAGAACCATCTCCGCTACCCTGAAAGTTATTTTACCATCCAGGCGCGGACCCTCCTGCGCTACCACATGACCGATCCCAACGTCTTCTACAACAACGAGGATGCGTGGCACGTCGCGCGCCAGGTCTTTGAGAACAAGGAAGAGCCGGTGGAGAGCTACTACCTGGTTACCAGGCTTCCCGATGAAAAGCGGGATGAATTCATTTCCATCATTCCCTTCACCCCTTTCAAGAAGGACAACATGATCGCCTTCCTCACGGCCAAGTGCGACATGCCCGATTACGGCGAGCTCAAACTCTACATGCTGCCCAAGGACAAGCTATCCTACGGGCCCCTCCAGGTGGAGGCGCGCATCAACCAGAACCCGGAAATATCAAAACAACTCACCCTCTGGAGCCAGAAGGGGTCCAGCATCATCCGGGGAAACATGCTGGCGATTCCCATTGAGGAATCGATCCTCTTTATCGAGCCGCTCTATCTCAAGGCTGAATCGAGCGAGATGCCGGAGCTCAAGCGTGTCATCGTGGCCTTCTCGGACAAGATTGTCATGGAGAAGGACCTGCCCGCGGCGCTGGAACGGCTCTTCTCCGGTTCGACCTTCATCGACGCGGGGTCCCTCACCGAGGGATCCCTGGAAACGCGGCTCAGGGACCTGGCGGTACGCGCCATGAACCACTACAACCAGGCCGATGCCAGCATGCGGGAAGGCAACTGGGCAAAGTACGGCGAACATATCAATATGCTCAGGGAAATCCTGGAGCGGATGAACAGCTTGCGGTGAAGATTGCGAGGATGAAGGCCTTCGCGTCCGACATCGAGCGGGCAGGAGGCCCGCCTGCCGCCACTCGACAGGATGTCGACATAAAGGCGGCCTCGCGCTCCTCCCTCCCGGTCGCTCAAACGCCGCGACGGGCTACGGGCGTAACTCGTCGATTCGGCTTTGCCGAAATCGACTTCAGACAGACGCTCGTATGGTATCCGCCCTTCGGGCGGATGTTTTACTGACTGACTGTACTTAAAACATTTCCCCTCTCCATTTCATGGAGAGGGGTTAGAGGTGAGGATAAAAAAGAGAGAGGTCCTGGTGTGATTGGAAATGACGGGTGAGGTCGAAATGGTTAAAGGGATAAGAGAGGAATGAAACTTGATCGTTCAAGCGGGATACTGCTCCATATCACCAGCCTGCCGGGGAAATACGGCATCGGCACCCTCGGGCCGGAAGCAAAAGACTTCGCCGGCCTCTTAAAAAACGCGGGCATGCGGTACTGGCAGATCCTGCCGATCGGTCCCGTTGACGCGAAGCTCGACTACTCGCCTTACGCGTCCACCTCCGCCTTCGCCGGCAACTGGCATTTCATAAGCCTTGAAAGACTGGCCGAAGAAGAATGGTTTTCCGGTTCCATGGCGTCCTTCCCCGTGAAGGAAGGATATGCTGTATCCTTCGAGGATGTCATCAGGCACAAGCTCCCGGTACTGGTAAAGGCCTGCGACGATTTTTTCGCAAAAGCCGGCGACGATGATATGCAACGGTATGAGCGATTCTGCAAATCAGAGGCGTACTGGCTGAATGATTTCGCCCTTTTTTCCGCGGCCGCGGAGCATGAGGGCACCACGGACTGGCTGGCATGGGACCCGGACCTGTCGATGCGGGAAGCGAAGGCGCTCAACCGATGGAAGGAGCGGCTCGCCATGGAAATCCGCTTTCACAGCTTTATCCAGTTCCTCTTCTTCCGCCAGTGGGCCGGATTCCGCGAAAGCTGCCGGGACATGGGCATCGAGATCATCGGCGACATTCCCATCTACGTGACCATGGAAAGCGCGGACGCCTGGGCGAATCCGGATATTCTCATGCTGGATGAAAAAACGCGCCGGCCCATATCGGTGGCAGGCGTGCCCCCCGACTATTTCAGCAATACGGGACAACGGTGGGGCAACCCCCTTTACCGGTGGAAGCAGGGAGCGGCGCTCTCTCAAGAAACGTTTCAGTGGTGGGCGCGGCGCATCAGCCACCTGGACAAACTCGTGGATATCATCCGCATTGACCATTTCCGGGGTTTCGAGTCGTACTGGTCCATACCTTCAGTTGAAAAAACCGCGGTCAACGGGAAATGGATCAAGGGACCGGGAACCCAGTTTTTCAAAAAGCTCCGCGAAGAGATCGGGCACCTCCACCTTATCGCCGAGGACCTTGGTGTCATTACCCCTGAAGTGGAAAAGCTGCGTGACGGACTGGGCCTGCCCGGCATGCGCATACTGCAGTTCGCTTTCGATTTCAACAACAAGAACTATTACCTGCCCCACAACATCGACAACCGCAACTGCATCCTCTATACCGGTACGCATGACAACAATACGTCAAACGGCTGGTTCTACGGGTCCGAGATCGATGAAGACACCCGCCGTTACGTCATGGAATACCTGGGAATCGAGGACTGGTCCGGGTTCCACTGGAAGCTCATCCGCCAGGCGTATCGGAGCGTTGCGGACCTGGTCATCATCCCCGCCCAGGACATCCTGGGATTCGGGCCCGAGTTCCGCATGAACCGGCCCGGCACAACAGACGGGAACTGGCGTTTCAAGCTCAAGGACGGTAGCATCACCTCAGAAATTACGCAGCGCCTCCGAAAAATGGCGCAGATCTACACCAGGCTGCCTGAAGAAAACATGATCATCAAGTAACCGTCCCCCCGATCACACCCTGACGAAATCCTCGGCGTTCTGCAGCATGGACATGAGGTCCCGGGCCTGCTTCGACAGCGTACCGCTGACCGCCGATGTCTTTTCCACCAGCGCCGAATTTTCCTGGACCACCTGGTCCATCTGGGTGAGGGAAATCCGTATCTCCTCGATACTGCGCTGCTGTTCGTCGCTCTGGCGGGTGATATCCTTGACGACGGCGTCGACATCACGGATTGACGAGCATATTTCCGAAAGGGCCCCGCCGCTCCTGCTGACCAGCTCGGTCCCCAGGTGGATGCGCGAGAGGGACTGTTCGATGAGGCCGCTGATTTCCTTCGCGGCGTCGCCTGCCCGCTTCGCCAGGTTCCTGACCTCGCCGGCCACAACGGCAAAACCCCTCCCGGCCGCACCGGCGCGGGCGGCCTCTATGGCGGCATTCAGGGCAAGTATATTGGTCTGGAAGGCGATCTCGTTTATGACCGCCGTTATCTGCGCTATCTTTTCACCGGACGAGTCGATATCCTTGATGAAATCGACGGCCTCAACGACCATTTTCACCCCTTCCTCGGCTATCCGGGTTGATTCGGCAGCCAGGCGCGAAGCCTGATCGGTATTCTGTGTGTTCCTCCTGATCGCGGAAACCGTTTCCTCGATGGTCGCCGTAACCTCTTCAAGCGCCGAGGCGTGCTCAATGGTCCTCTGCGAGAGATTTCGGTTCTCATCGTTCAGCCCTTCTGAAAGGTCGGCAAGCTTTTTTGAAAGGTCGAGCCCGGAGTTAAGAAGATTTTTCATGAGCGTGTGCTCCTGTTCCGTCTTCATGCTTGCCTCTATCCGCCTGATGGTTTCGTCAACCATTTTCATCAGGATGATTGATGCGACCGTGATGATAACCAGGCTCTCGATAAAGCTTATCAGGGTGCTCTTTATATCGATGGGCGACAGCGCCGATGAATTCAGTCCCGCAGCCACGGCAATACCGAGCGCAAGGCACATCGCAATAACGGTGCCCCACCTCGAGGAGAACAGGGCCGTGATGATAATAAAAATGTGAAGCAGGTGGAGGCGGTTTGAGAACTCAAGGCCGGTGCGGTAATCCGCGAGAATAATCTGTATTCCCATGGCGGCAAGGGAGCCGAAAACGGCCAGATTGGCCGCCAAAGAGTAATTTCCGGACCGAAGCAGAAGGTATGCCACCACAAGAAGAGCGAGGATCATGAACCTCACCGCGTTTTTTGCGGTGAAGAGGGCGTTTTCCATGGTAAGATTAAGCGCAATAGTGATTAGTAACACGATAACCGCCAGAATGCCTATCATGTAGAGCAATATCCTGGCTTTCTGCTGAATCATGTAGGATTCATCTTTATAATTGTCCATGACATCTGAAATCAGACGACTATACATGATACCTCCTCCACTGGAAAAAGAGTGTTTGGGGCCAGAATAGTAAGACAAAAAGAGCAAAAAAGTGGATGACTACCATTAAACTTATAACTTTTTTCTGTTCAGTCAAGTATTTATTTACTCCAGTATTTATCGCACTGACGCTATTATTTAACCTGTTCATTCAGCTTTTACTCTGACCCCCGAAATTACCTGTCCTGATTTTTTACTCTGACCCCGGAAAATCTGACACCAAACCATGATTTACTCTGACCCCGGAAATATTTCAACACCATGGTCCGCTAATAAATTCTATTATGAAAAAATCACAAAATTCAGTTAGGGAAAATATTTATATTGTATTGGACAGTATTACAATGAATTGGACGATAGGCTATATAAGTATACACGGAGGCGTCAAATGTCTAATAAAATAAACCGCGATACCATTGGCGATATTTCCCGGCGCGCTGCCGCCAAATATCATGATAAAACAGCAATTGTTTTCGGGGACAAAAGCTTTTCATTTGTCGATCTGGAGCGAAAAGCCTGCTCTTTTGCCAATCTCATGTTGCGTCTTGGGGTCAGGAAGGGCGACAAGGTGGCAATTAATTCATATAACTCGCACCATTATCCGATCAGCCTGCTGGGCCTTGCGAAGATTGGCGCGGTACAGGTGCCCATCAATTACATGCTCAATGCCGAAGAAGTGGACTACGTTGTCACTCATTCCGGCGCCAGGGTCTTCCTGGTGGAGGACGCGCTCCTTCCCCTGATCCAGTCGAAAAATAATCTCTTTAAAAAAATTAAGATGTGGGGGCTGATACCCATCGGCAGCTCCGATCTTCCGTCAGGCTTCTTTGACCTCGACTATGAGATGGCGGCGGTGCCCGCCGACGATCCCGACGTTGATATTGACGCCGAGGATATCGTGCAGATACCCTACACCAGCGGCACCGAATCCCGCCCCAAGGGAGCCATGCTCTCACACCGCGCACTCATGACGCAGTACTTCAGCTGCATGATAGACGGCCAGTACGAGACGCAGGATGTAAGCCTTCATGGCCTGCCGCTCTTTCACTGCGCACAGCTTCACTGCTTCCTCATGCCATTCCTGTATTCAGGGGCGGAAAATATTATTCTGCATAAGGCCGACCCCCTGGAAATGCTGAAATGCATCGAACAGTACAAGGTCACCCACATGTTCGCGCCCCCCACGGTATGGATCGGCCTCCTGAACCATCCGCGTCTCCGCGACTTCAACCTGTCGAGCCTCAAAAAGGCCGCCTACGGCGCCAGCATCATGCCCGTGGAAATCATAAAGCAGCTTGCCGATACCTTCGCGGGCCTGCGCCTCTGGAACTACTACGGCCAGACCGAGATGGGCCCGGTCGCAACCATCCTCAAGCCTGAAGACCAGCTCCTGAAGCCGGGATCCGCCGGCAAGGCGGTGGTGAATGTCGAGACCCGCCTCATGGACGATGACGGCAATTTTGTATCCGTGGGTTCGGTCGGAGAGATCGTGCACCGGTCAGGGCAGGTCATGACGGGTTACCTGAACGATGCCGACAAGACGGCTGAAGCCTTCTCCAACGGATG
>CAZZHU010000100.1:0-329 GCA_964654045.1 uncultured Leptospirales bacterium | reverse complement strand
AGCGTCGTCGATCGCAAGAAGGACATGATCAAGACCGGCGGCGAAAATGTCGCCTCCCGGGAGGTGGAAGAGGTTCTCTACCAGCACAAGGATATTGCCGAGGCCGCGGTCATCGGGCTTCCCGATCCGAAATGGATCGAGCTGGTAGCGGCCGTGATCGTTCTTAAAGAAGGATCCGCGGCTGTTGAAAAGGACATTATCGAATACTGCAAAAACAACCTCGCCGGATTCAAGTGCCCGAAGAGAATCATCCTGACTGACAAGCTGCCGAAAAATCCTTCCGGCAAGATATTGAAAAGGGAACTGAAAGAGATGTTCGCCCCCGTGAA
>CAZZHU010000099.1:0-15613 GCA_964654045.1 uncultured Leptospirales bacterium | reverse complement strand
AAAGGAGTTCGGCATCGTCGACGAAGTAATTGAAGAGGACCAGCTAATCCCGCGGGCCAAGGAAATCGTCTGCAAGTGGATCGACAATCCGGGCCGTGCCTTCATGATGCTCAAGTATTCCATGCGGAAGCCCTATGAAGACCGCATGCGCCAGCGCCTGAAAGACGAGGACTGGCAGTCGGGCTTCAACATCATGTTCGACGAGCAGACGCGGAAATTCCTGCAGCTGGGCGCGATGATGCAGCATCCCAAGAAATAGCTACGGATCAAAACCATTTGCTACGGGTTTAAACCCGTAGCAAAAAGACCTGGACAGGACCTCCTAACATCCATATCTCTATATATAGAGACCTGTGGTCCCACTGAAAGGGCGCGGGCCAGGTTTCCGGGTTCCCTGTGAATACTATCTCATTATAATCATCGAGTAATAACCTATGAATGCCAGCGACATATCTCCACGGCGATTCTTCAACCATGAACCGGATTTCAAAAGACCGATCTTCAGTCTTCCGCAAACGGTTAAGAATAATTTACTTGAAAAACTTGTCTTTCTTTACGGGGAAAGACAGGCCAGGAAGTGCTTGAAGGAAGTTGAACGAATCGTCGCCGTCTACCACGCCCATAAAAATCCCGAGATGATCGAATGGGAAAAAACCCTCATACCGGATGATCGGTTCACAGAAAAGGACGTTGTGCTGATCACCTACGGGGATCTTATTAAGGATGGAAATCACAAACCCCTGCAGACGCTGATAGAAATAGGCAGCGAGTATTTTTTCACTGTTTTTTTCAACACAATCCATATTCTCCCCTTTTTCCCGTCATCCTCGGACCGCGGTTTCGCGATACAGGACTTCCGCGAGGTGGACCCGAATCTCGGCACATGGGACGATATCAGCGACATCAAGTATGACTACAAACTGATGTTCGACGGCGTTTTCAACCATGTTTCATCAAAAAGCCTCTGGTTCCAGGAATTCCTCAACGGGAATCCGGACTACAGGAATTTCTTTCACTCCTTCTCAGACCAGCGGAAAATATCACGGCGGAAACTTGACATGCTGCTCAGACCCAGGACTTCGGATGTATTCACCCGGTTCAGCACCTTTAAGGGCGACAGGCTCGTGTGGACGACATTCAGCCCCGACCAGATTGATCTTAATTTCAAGAATCCGAAAGTACTGGTTAATATTCTGGATGTCCTTCTGTTTTACGTAAGGAAGGGCGCGGACATTATCCGTCTTGACGCGGTGACCTATCTCTGGCGCCAGCTGGGAACGACGGGAGCCCACCTCAAGCAGACGCACACGATTATCAAGCTGTTCAGGGCGGTTCTCGACGCTGTCGCGCCCCATGTGTCGCTGATAACGGAAACAAACGCGCCCCACAGGGACAACATGACCTATTTCGGGAATGGAGATGATGAAGCCCACATGATTTACAACTTCGCCCTCCCCCCGCTTATCCTGCACACGTTTCTTAACGGAAATTCCGGGAAATTGATGCAATGGGCCGGAACACTGAAAAATCCATCGAGAACCGCCACATTTTTCAATTTTCTCGACAGCCATGACGGGATAGGGGTAATGGGAGCGACCGGCATCCTCGATGATGATGAAATTGAGCGCCTCGCCCAAAAAACGATCGAGCACGGCGGTCTGGTCTCATACCGCAGTGACAAGAGCGGAATCAAAAGAATATATGAATTAAACATAACATCCTATAACGCCCTCAACAGGAACGACTCGGGTGAAAGCACGGATATCCAGGTGAAGAGATACATCGCGGCGCGGTCCATTGTGCTTACGCTGAAAGGGGTGCCTGGCATCTATCTACACGGGCTCTTCGGCTCCAAGAACTATATTGACGGCGTGAGACGGGATAACGACAAGCGGAGCATAAACCGTTATATTCTAACCAAAGACGAGCTTTTAAAATCCCTCCTCGATAAAAAAAATCCGGCCCATATGATAATGAACATACTAGGTCGGATGATCCACAAGAGAACAATGGAAAAGGCCTTTCATCCCCATGCCGGTCAGGAGGTGCTCGAACTGGGAAGCGCTCTCTTCGGCCTTGTACGGCATTCAACGGACGGCCGTGAACATATTATCGTAATCACCAATGTGACAGGCGAGAAGCAGAGATGCGCCATCGCTCTTACAGAGCTGAATCTCAACCTTGACAAATGGCATGATATTCTATCAGGCAAAAAAACACCTTCAAAGAAAGGCCTTCTTTCTTTTATGATGAAGCCCTATGAGGTCCGGTGGCTGAAAGCGGAGGGAAAAGGACTCTAAAACCGGGTCATGTTCCGAATCATGATGACCATCAATCATAAAATTTCATTGACACCGGGCTGACATGCACCTATACTATGACAGATGGTACACCTTCCATTCAGTTGAAGAATGATTTATGTGCTCCGTGCCATGCGGGGTATTAATGTGGAAAAAAAGAAATTACCGCTCCTTTTGGGCGCCAATCTGCTGATTATAACCATTATCGGTTATATAGACTATCTTACTTCATCCTCCATAAAGATAATCGCGTTTTATCTTATACCCATCCTTTTTGTCACATATTATGGCAATGTTGCCTGGGGAATATTTTTTTCGGTGCTATCTATATTCTTCAGCATGTATGTGGATTACTCAGGATATGCATCTGTGAATAAAAATTCAATCATCAACAATATAATGCTCAGTATCGTATACCTGATCATCGTCTATCTTGTCAATATCCTAAGAAACAACAATGAATTAATAAAGCAAAACCTCAATGAGAAGGAAATCATTCTCAGAGATATCCATCATCGGATGAAAAATCAGATGTCTTCACTGCTAGCTATAATCAATACCGCCGGTAATGAAGATATTGAAAAGACCTCGATCGATCTATCCGGCAGGATACATACCTATCTTCATCTCTACGAATACCTGAGTTATGACAGCTTGTCACAAACACGGATCATTGTCCGTAATTATATAGAAGAAATAACCAAACACATCGTCAAATCAATGGGCACCACTGTTATTCCGGTATCAATAATTGTCAACGACGGAAATTTCGAGATAGACAACAAACAAATGGTTGCCATAGGACTGATAATAAATGAACTGGTGACAAATTCCCTGAAATACGCCTTCATTGAATCACGGCAGGGATCCATTACCATAGATATTGCCCGGCATGAGGACAGCCGCCTTGAGCTTGTATACAGAGATAGCGGCCGGGGATTTGATTTTAAGGCCGAAAGAACGAAGAGAAAGTTCGGCCTGGAGCTTGTTGCAATACAGACCAGCCAGTTGAATGGCAGCATGCATTATAGTGCGAATCATGGCTCTGAATATACATTTATCTTTCACGCAATACCCATGTACAATACGAAATGATCGAATATAACCAGGTATTGTAATATAAAGAACTCATGCAAATACGTCGGCTGATCAAATGCACTCCACCCTGGCGTCAGATGGAACAAGTAACTGCTGGTTTAAACCAGCAGCTAAAAAATGGCTTGACGGAAAGACAAAATGCCGATGATTTTTGTAGAGGCATGTCATTCCGTGCCCCAACATATACTACAAGGCAATAATCATGAAACTGATAGAAGGCAAAATAGACGCAACCGGGCTCAAGGTGGCCATCGTCGTATCCCGGTTCAACGAATTCATAACCAACAAGCTCCTCGGCGGCGCGATGGACTGCCTGAAGCGGAACAACGCGGACGAGGACAATATCACCGTGGCCTGGGTGCCGGGCGCTTTCGAGATTCCCGCGGTAACCCGCGTTCTTGCGTCGTCAAACAAGTATGACGCGGTCATCTGCCTGGGCGCCGTGATCAGGGGATCCACGCCGCACTTTGACTACGTGGCGGCGGAAGTCTCGAAGGGCGTCGCCAGCATAAGCCTCAACGCCAAGATACCGGTCATATTCGGCGTCCTGACAACCGATACCATCGAGCAGGCCATCGAGCGGGCCGGCACCAAATCGGGCAACAAGGGCTTTGACGCCGCCATGTCCGCCATTGAAATGGCGAATCTCTACAAACAAATAGGATAATGGGCCACCGAAGAAAAGCCAGGGAATACGCCCTCCAGGGACTGTATATGCATGAACTATCGGCAACCCCTGTTGAAACGCTCACAAGGCTCGAATGGGTGGAGAGCCCGGTTCCCGATACCATCCGCGATTTCGCGGTCACCCTCATAGAAGGATCCATCACACATATCGGCGAAATTGACGACCTCATAACCAGGTACTCAAAAAACTGGAAATTCGAGAGACTGGGCGCGGTGGACAAGTCCATCCTCAGGATCTCAATTTTTGCCATGCTGTTTCTCAAGGACATCCCCGTTGCGGTAACCATCAATGAAGGCATTGAACTGGGCAAGATCTTCGGCGGCGAAGGCTCCGGGCAGTTCATCAACGGCATCCTTGACGCGGTGCGGAAGCATGAGCTTAACGAGGGGGAACAGGAGAACCCGTGATGCAGGACAAAAAGCATACCAATCCGCCGGAAGATCTGGTGACTCCGGACGACGCGTACCTCGAAAAGAACAGGATCGTCGGCATCAGGGCCGAAACGGGAGATGAATCATACAGTGCGTCCGAGCCCGCGGAGAAAAAGAAATTCGACAAGATGCCCCTCATCATCATCTCCATCGTCGCCGCGGTCCTGATAATCGGCGTGCTGGTTCTCACGCAGTTCGTCTACAAGAAGCCGTCTCTTTTCACGCCGGCCGGGACAAACCCGAACGCGCCCTTCGACGGGGCCAGGAGCGTGGACAACCTCACCTCGGATAACGCCGGCATCAAGCAGGGCAAGGAGAGCTATGCCCGGGGATACATGACCGATGCCATCAGCGAATTCAACGCGGTCGTGGAATCGGACGCCCCGGACCGGGACAAGGCCATCGCCCTCACTTACCTGGGCATGATCAGCGACGACAAGGGCGAATACGACAAGGCCGTCGAATACTACACCCGGGCCCTTACCTATGACAAGAAGAACCCCGACATATACAAAAACCTCTCCATGGCCTACCGTCACAAGAAGGATTTTGCCAGGGCCCTCGAAACAGCGGAGCAGTCTGCCTCCCTCAACGCTGACGACCCGGAATCGAAAATCCTCCTGGGCAACATATACTTCGAGACCGGCAAGTATGACGAGGCCATAGCCGCCTACCGCGAGGCCCTTGACAGGACGCCCGATAACGCGCGCGTCCTCTACAACCTGGGCTCGGCCCTGATGCAGAAAGGGGACGAATTCGCCGCCATGGAATATTTCAAGAAGGCGGGCGCCGCCGACCGGATCGGCGAGGTTGCGCACAAGGCCTACTCCCGCCTCGGCGTCATTTACATGGAGCGGAAGGACTTCGCGGAAGCGGAGAAGTATCTGAAGGAAGCGGCGTCCATCAGGCCCAACGACGCCCTGGACCGCTACAATCTTGGCATCGCCTACCTGCGCCAGAAGAAGACCGCGGAGGCCATGGAAGAGCTCTCCAGGGCCGAATCGCTGGGTGAAAACGACGCCGTCATGCTTGAAAACATCGGCGAGGCCTACTTTTCCATGAAGAACTACGACAAGAGCCTCGAGGTGTACAACAAGGTCAGGAAGACGAATGAGCGCAACGTGAAGATACTGTCGCGCATAGCCGAGATATACTACGAAAAGGGCGAGCTTGACAGCGCCTACGAGCTCTACCGGAAGATAACCGTGCTGGAACCGACCACGGAAAACGCCCGCGTGGCCTACCTGAACATGGGCAATATCCTGGACGACGCGCAGCGGTTCGAGGAGGCCATCGAGGCGTACCAGAAGGCGCTGTCGATCAGCCCCAAGGACGATTCCGCGTTCTACAACCTGGGGATAGCTTACAAGCACGCGGGAAAACCGGAGCTGGCCATAGCCGCGTGGAAGAAGGCATCGGACCTTGACTCGAACGACCCCGCCCCCCTGGTGGCCATCGCCGACTACTATTACGAACGCGGCTATTACGACCTGGCTGAAACCGAATACCGTAAAATCACGGCACGGTGGCCGCAGATACAGGAGCCGCATTTCAAGATGGCGACCATGTATTACAAGAGGGGCAACTTCGACTACGCGATGAACGCCTACGACAAGGTCATTGAGATCGACTCCCAGTCGGACCTGGCGCGGAAGGCCCTTATCAACAAGGCCATCCTTATATCCAAGGACACCAAAAATACCGAAAGCGTCGAGAAAGCGAAAAACCTGGTCCAGAAGGCCCTCCTGATGAAGCCGGAGGACAAGGAGGCCCTCTTCGCGCTCGGCATCATCTACATGAAAAAAGAGATGTATGACAACGCCATGGACACCTTCTACCAGGTCGTCAAGGGCACCAGCGACAGCAAGCTTGTCGCAGACGCGTACAATAATATCGGCAAGTGCTATTTTAAAAAGCGGCAGTACAAAAAGGCCCTGCAGGCCTTCACCCGGGGCATCGACGAGGACCCGTCCAGCGAAGAGCTGCGCATGAACCGCAAGGCCGCGTCGCAGGCCTACGAATCGGAGCTGGTCAGGGAATGATGGTGCGGGTCGACCGGAATTTTCTCCAGGAGCTCGAGAAAAAGACCCTGGCGCCCTACGCCGCCCTCTCCTCCGCTTCCCGGGGAAGGATGTTCAGGGAAAAGCCGCATCCCTACCGCACGGAGTTCCAGCGGGACCGGGAGCGCATCATCCATTCCCGCGCCTTCCGGCGCCTGGAGTACAAGACCCAGGTCTTCATTAACCACGAGGGGGACCATTACCGCACACGGCTCACCCACACCATCGAGGTTGCCCAGATCGCCCGGAGCATCGCCCGGGCCCTGCGGCTCAACGAAGACCTGGCCGAGGGAATCGCCCTGGCCCACGACCTTGGCCACACGCCCTTCGGCCATGCCGGCGAACGGGAGCTTAACGAGCTCCTCGCGGACCATGGCGGGTTCGAGCATAACCGCCAGAGCCTCCGCGTGGTGGACGAACTGGAAAAGCATTACCCCGACTTCAACGGCCTGAACCTGACCTGGGAGACCCGCGAGGGGATCATCAAACATTCATCCGCCCATGACCACCCGGAGTTCAGGGATTTCTCGCCCGGCACCCAGCCGTCGCTGGAAGCGCAGATTATCGACCTCGCGGACGAGATCGCCTACAACAATCACGACCTGGATGACGGGCTCTCGTCGGGCATCCTTGCCCAGGGGGACGTGAAGAAGCTCGCCCTCTGGACCATGGGTGAGGAGCGCTACGGCAGGGAGGCCAAGGGGGATCCGAAGATACGGCGGCAGGGGATCATCCGCTCCATAATCGACCTCCTGGTATCGGACCTGATTGAGAACACGCTGCACCGCATCGGGCAATCCTCGATAAAGAATCATGCCGACGTCACACGGGCGGAAAATAAGACCGTCGCTTTTTCGCGCAAAATCGAAACCGCCAACGCCGAACTGAAGAACTTCCTCATGGAGAACCTCTACCAGCACTACCGGGTCGCGCGCATGACCATCAAGGCTGCCATGGTGATACGCGACCTGTTCAAGATTTACACGAACCATCCGGACACCCTGCCGGAGGATTACCAGAAAAAGTATCCGAAAGACGGTGTTGTGATCACGGCGCGGGACTATATCGCCGGCATGACCGACCGCTTCGCCCTCGAGGAACACCAGAAGCTTACGGACCCCATGATCCGGGTGTAACATGGTGAACCTTATAGAAAAATAGTAGACACATTGAATGCATTCCTATTCATGAATAATAATCTCCCGACTCATGCAATACCGCTAGATTTGAAGAATCAAGGAAGACACAAGATAATGGATACTGATTATCCTGAAATCCCGGAAGAAATAAAAGAGCTCTTCGAAAAGGGACAATTGAACGATGATATACGCCTCGACAAGGACGGCAACTGGCTGCATAACGGCGAATCTTTTTCTAATAAGAAGATAATCGAGTTCTTCAACCGGTCGATAAACATAACGAGAGACGGCACCTACGTCATCCATTACGGGGAGTACACCTACCCTATCATTGTCGAAGACGCGCCGCTCTTCGTTACCGGGGTATGGTACAAGGGGTTCGGGAGATATGAAAAAATAACAATCAACCTGACTAACGGAACGGAGGAACTGCTTGACATCCATTCCCTGTTTTATAAGAATAAGACGATGTACTGCCGCGTATTCGGCGGAAGGATGATCGCCAGATTCAGGAATTCACCCTTCTACCACCTGATGGAGCGGCTCGACGAGATTGACGGAGAGTTTTACCTCACCCTCTGCGGGGAAAAAATCCATATCAGACAGGACTGAACCATGAAAAAAATCATATACCCCCTTCTTGCCCTTGCCATAGCCGGGGCAGTCATATCCGGGCTGCTGCTCCTCCAGCATTACTACCCTGAAGCTAAAATGGGCATCCTATCCTGCGGAGAGGGGATCATCAACCCCTGCCTGTCCCTGGCCCAGTCCGGCTACGCCACTCTGTTCACGATACCGGTCGCGGCCTACGGACTCCTCTGGTACCTGCTGGCCCTGTTTATCCTGCTGATCGCCGATTACGCCGAGGGCCGCTATCACGACTATGCCCTGGCGATCATACTGCCGCTTTCTGCCGCCGCGGTCCTGGCCGATGTCGCGCTGGGGATTATACTCATCATAACACGGCTCATGTGCAAATTCTGTATCGCCACCTACGCGGTGAATATCGGCATGCTGGCGCTGGTCATCATCTGGTACCGGACGGCAAAACGGGACAGGCAATTTTCGCTCCCCGCTGTTTACCGCGAACTGGCGCTCCCCAAGGATCCTTCACCGGACCGGAAGGCCTTCTATTCGTCCTTTGTTCTGTTTATCTTCCTTCTCGGCTTTGCCATATTCTCAACATCATACATACTCAGGATGAAAACGGAAAAGGCGAAAATCCCTGAAGACCGGGCCGCGACGTTTCTCGCGAACTTTTACAAGTCCCCCGTGGAGAAACTCAACCTCCCCGATACCGGCATCAGCCTGGGAAACCCGAAGGCCGACGTGGCCATCATTGCCTTCACGGACTTCCTCTGCAGCGCCTGCCATGAATTTTACAGGATAGAATCGATCCTTTTTTCAAAATACAAGGACCGCATCAGGACGGTCTACTACAACTACCCCCTGGACATGGCATGCAACCGCGACATGAAGCGGACCGTGTACGCCAACTCCTGTGCCGCCTCCAGGGCCTTCATCGCCGCGTCCGACGCGGGAATCCTGGATGAATACATTGTAAAGCATTTCGCAGATTACCAGAACACCCATACGCGCTACAGCCAGGGACTCGCCCTTGCGGCTTTCAACCAGATCAAACCGGGAGACCGGAAGGGGCTCGATGACAGGCAATTTCTCGCTATGATGAATTCTGAGGGCGCTACGCGCAGGCTCGAGGACCACATGAAGCTGGCGCAGCAGCTCCATGTCAATGCCACGCCCACCCTCTTCATAGGCGGCAGGAGGCTGGTGGGCGTGCCGCCCGTGGAGATTCTCGACAAGATAATACAGAACGAGCTGGCGATAAAAAAATAATCACATCAGCTCATAGGGATCGATATCTATTTCGAGATAAACATCCCGCCCGGTAACGGCACTCCGGGATGCGGCGATAACCTGCTGCAGGGACGTCACGCTTGCTGATTTAACAAGTATGTGGTGGCGGTAATTGCCGCCGATTTTGCCGAAGGGCGCCGATGACGGGCCCAGTATACGGATATCCCCCCCGAGCGCTGCGGCCTGTTCATCGAGGGCCCGCTTCAATGAATTGATCGACGCGATCACCCGTTCCTCTCCGGCGCCCCGCACCAGTAGGCGAGCCATCCGCGAAAAGGGGGGATACTGCAGCATCCTCCTCACTTCCAGCTCCGACCTGTAGAATCCATAATAATCGTGCTTTTGAAGATAGCGGAACAGGGGGTTCTGGTCATCAAGGGTCTGGATGATGACCCTGCCCGGAGCGTCGCCCCGGCCCGAGCGGCCGGCGACCTGCATGAGCAGTGAAAAGATCCTCTCTGCCGAGCGGAAATCGGGCATGTTCATGCCGATATCGGCCAGGAGCACCCCGACCAGGGTGATATTGTGAAAATCAAAACCCTTGGCCACGAGCTGGGTCCCGACAAGGATATTGACCTCGCCCCGGTTCATCCGCCCGATAAGGTCAGGCACCGTGTCTTTTTTCCTGGAGCTGTCCTGGTCAAGGCGGAAAATGACGTACTCGGGAAATTCCTTCTCGATGACCTCCTCCACGCGCTGGGTGCCCGAGCCGACCATGTCAATTTGCTCCGACCCGCACCTGGGGCATGCATCCGGGACGGCCTGCTGGTGCCCGCAGTAGTGGCAGAGCATGTGCCGGTCCCTGTGATAGTTCATGCCGATATTACATTGGGGGCACTCCACGGTCCACCCGCAATTACCGCAGATAACGATGGGAGCAAAACCGCGCCTGTTGAGAAGGTATATTACCTGCCGGCCCGCGTCAATGGCCCGCTTGGTGTGCAGTTTCAGCACCGGCGAAATAATATGCCCCGGTTTTGTTGAGTTAATCTTTATGATATCGATCCCGGGAAGCAAGGCATTGCCGTATCGGCTCTTCAGGGTATGGAGCTTCATGACGCCCCGTTCGCAGGCATAGAGGGATTCCACTGCCGGTGTGGCCGAACCCATGACAACCAGGGCCCCTTCCGCCCTGCTCCGGTGCATGGCGATACGGCGCGCGTTGTACCTTGGCGTGCTGTGCTCCTTGTACGAGCCATCGTGCTCCTCATCGATAACGATCATGCCGAGCTTCGGACACTGGAGAAACACGGCAGAGCGGGTGCCCACTGCGATCCGGGCCTCGCCGCGATAAAAACGGATCCAATTATGAAGACGCTGGTTCGGCGTAAGGTGGCTGTGGTAAATTATGAGGTCATCGCCGAATACACTGTACAAACGTTCAAAGATCATCGAGGAAAGGGATATTTCCGGAACCAGATAAATTACCGACAGGTCCCTGGCGATGAGCTTCCTGGCTAATTCGATGTATATTTCTGTTTTGCCGCTCCCGGTTATGCCGAATATGAGATGGGTCAGGATAGCATCAGCCGGGGAGGCCATTATATCGTTACAAACCTGTTGCTGTTCATTATTGAGCTGCGATTCATTCCGGTCTTCTGACTTCTCAAAAGGTATCTTGTAGCGCATCGACGGCTTTAATCCCGATGGGAGCGCCATGGCCAGGGCTTCTCCAGCAGAAGAAAGATAATTCGATGCCGTATAACGCGCCAGCTCCATGAGACGATCGTCAAAAACCGGCTCGGGATCGATCAATTCCGTGATGTCTTTAACTTCGAAGTCTTTCGGTTTACTATTATGCACCCTGATGACATAGGCGGTAACATTTCTCCCGGAAAAATTTACCCTGACACGGCTGCATGGATTGACCGCCATACCTTCCGGTACCCGGTAGGTGAAATATTCATCAAGAGGATATGAGATGTATACATCGACAAACATAGTACAAACAAGTCTGGTTGCTGTGGGTATTGGTAATTATATTACGTATCGTCAACCTGGTGACAATATCAGTATACTAGCTGAAAAGTCAATATAAAGATTATTAACGGTGCCGGAGTAAAAAATTACGCAGGAATATCATCCCCGCCACATCAAATAATAATTGACAGAATTTATTGCACCGGGGAAAAATATATATATCCACAAGGAGAACCACCATGAACCTTCTTGAAAAAATCAATGCTGACCTTAAAACCGCAAAAAAAGCCGGAGATACGATACGATCCGAAACCCTGAAAATGCTGAAATCTGACTTCGCATATGAAAAGGGCAAGACCGGCAAAGAACTCTCGGATGAGCAGTTGCTTGAAGTGGTGAGTCGATCAGCCAAAAGACGTCGCGAATCAATAAAAGAGTTTCAGAAGGGCAATCGCCAGGATCTTGTTGATGATGAAACAAAACAGCTTGCGGTTGTCGAGGAATACCTGCCAAAACAAATGACCGAAGAAGAAATTGACAAGTATATATCTGATAAAATCGCCGCACTCGGCACTGTCACCCAGAAAGATATCGGCAAGGTTATGGGAGAGATAATGAAGGAACTCAAGGGTAAGGCTGATGGTGGTGCTGTTAAAGCAATATTATCAAAAAAAGTCAGTCAATAGCGCCCTTCTGCTTCTCATTGCATTTTCTTTTATCGCCGTTAATACTGCTCATGCCGATGAAAAAGAAGAGAATAATCAGACGCTTAAAGGGAATATTGAGCAGCCCCAGAATGATTCGGCAATAAGGAAAATCGGTCAACTTGATATCGAAAACGGTTTCGAGCGTTATTTTTTCTATACCCTTTATCAAATCGGCGGCAGGACAATTTCGCGGCAGGGCTTCAGCCTCTACCATTTTCCCATAAGCGAATTAAAATTTCCGTTACAGGTATACATGTTCTATGCCAACCTCAATTTGAGTTTTATTGACAGGATTACAATTCATTATTGCGTACATAAAAGCCTTAACAACCGCGTCGGCAAAATGGAGGATTCCGATTGGGTCCCTTTTCCCGGGATAAAAACCATATTCTCCGAAAGCGACGCACGGCTCAACGCGGTTTTCACCGAGGCTGACCTTGCCGTCAGGCTTTTCACGGTATCATTCTTCTCTTTGAAACTCGGCCTGGGATTCATGCATCAATATATGTATTACTGGTGCAGCAATGTCGAGCAGGTAAGCATTTACGATGCATCTTCCCCGATATACATAGGCAGTCCCGAATATCTGAAATTGCTCGGTAAAATCATCACTTATGAACTCCAGTATTACCTGTTCACCATGCAGATAACGCCGGTTTTCAAGGTGCCGATAGGGAAAGGGATCCTTGAAATTGCCGCAGCCATGCGTTTTTCTCCATACCTCAAGGCAAAAGACATCGATGATCATATTCTCCGCGGAAAAATGTCTAAAAGCGAGAGTTCCGGCTATGCTCTCATGCCTTTTCTTAAGCTAACCTATATGTTTGCCAGCAGGATTTTTATCACCGCCAAGCTTGACTACCTCTACCTTAAAACGAAAGGTGAACAGAACCAGTATTACTATGCTCCCCTCCTTGAAACAGGCTCAGGTAATATTCCCGGGTGGTCTGCCAGGCTGCAATGCAAGTTGAAAAGTGAACAGCTTTCTGTAAGCCTTGGAGCCGGATATTCCTTCGAATTCTGACATTCTTTTCCCCAGGGGTCAGAGTAAAATATGATGTAATCCCGTCTGAAACCGTGCAATGCTAAATCACTGCAGATTCAACTCTTTTAACTTTGCCATGATTAATTTGAGAGTGCTCCAGGCCGAACGCTTCAGGTCGGGATTTTTCAGGAGGGTAATGGGGTGCTCGATGTTAAACCAGATAATATCGACGCTTTCCTTTATTATCTTCTGCAAAGGAATAATATCTCCAAACACGACAGCAACGCGCGGTTTCATGATTTCAATTTCGCGGTTTATGATATCTTCGCAGTTTTTTACAATCTGGCTTGGCTTCATGAGTGAATCGCCGATTTCGCATTTCACCAGGTTCGTGATATAGCATTCATTGAATGAAAGATTGGCCGCCTGGATGATTTTTTTCAGCAGGTCTACGGAGTCTTTCTTCAGTACTTTTTTCTCTACGACGTTGAGGAGCTGCGGTGAATTGAGGATTATTATTACCCTGTTCGCGCCGCTGCCGATTCCGAACTTTTTTTCTTCAATGCCGGCGCACCGGTTGCACGATTCGACAAGCTTCTTCAAATCGACATCCCGGGCCTCGTCGCAGGCCCGTTCCTTCCTGCATATCCACCCTGCAAGCCGGTCCAGTTCCTCCTCGCCGCGGAACAGGATCGTCCTGCCGCGGTAACGTCTTTTTTTCAGTATCGATGATAAATCATCGTAGATATCCCGGCCGTCCATGGTGCTCATTACGCGTTACCGCAGCGTTACATCTTGTCAATATTGATATTGTACTGCTTTATTTTCCGGTGCAGGTTGGTCCGCTCTATGCCGAGTTCCCTGGCTGCCCCTGTGACATTCTTATCGTTCTTTTTAAGCACCTTGACGATAAAATCCTTCTCGAACTCCTCGCGCGCCTTCTTGAGCGATGACAGGTCCTTGGTCACGAAATCGTCATAATCATAGGCTTCAAGGTGCTTGAGGATGTCATCCCTGCCTATCACTTCACCGGGTACCATGATGCTGAGCCGTTCGATCACGTTCTTGAGCTCCCTCACATTGCCGGGCCAGTTGTGCCTGGAAAGCTCCTTCATGCCGTGCTCATCTGAAAACCGCTGCAGGAAATAGTCCACCAGGAGCGGGAAATCATCCATCCGCTCCGCCAGGGCGGGCACATGGATCGGGATCACGTTCAGGCGATAGAACAGGTCTTCGCGGAAAGAGCCGTCCTCGACCGCCTTTTTCACATCCACGTTGGTAGCCGCGATGACGCGCACGTCCACGCTGATGGTCTCATTCCCGCCGACGCGTTCGAACTGGTTCTCCTGCAGAACCCGCAGCACCTTGGCCTGGGCGGAAGCGCTCATGTCGCAGACCTCGTCGAGGAACATCGTTCCCTTGTTTGCCACCTCGAATTTGCCCATGCGCCGGTTTATGGCGCCGGTGAAGGCCCCTTTCTCGTGCCCGAACAGCTCGCTTTCGATCAGCTCGTTGGGTATGGCCGCGCAACTCACCTTGACGAAAGCCTTGTCCGACCTCCTGGAACGGTGATAGATGGCGCGGGCCACAAGTTCCTTGCCGGTACCGCTGTCACCGGTGATGAAGACGCGGGCGTTGGTCTTGGCGGCCGTTTCGATGATTTCCCGAATTTCCTCGATCTTCGGCGAACTCCCTATCATTTCGTCGTCAAGATGGAACTCCTTCCTCAATTTGATATTTTCCTTCCGCAGCCGCATGTGCTCCAGGGCGTTGTTCACCGAGGTGAGCACCCTCTCCATCGCGAGGGGCTTCTGGATGAAATCATAGGCGCCCAGCTTGGTCGACTTGACGGCTATGTCGATGGAGCCGTGGCCCGAAATCATGATCACCGCCACTTCCTGGTTCACTCCCTTGATCCTCTCCAGCAGGTCGATGCCGTCGACATCGGGCAGCCATACGTCGAGGATGGCGAGGTCGACATCGTTCACCCTCAGAAAGTCCACCGCCTCCTGCCCCGTTTTGGCGGAATACACGATATGGTCCTCATCCTGGAGGATTGAGCTCAGCGTCTTGATGATATTTATCTCGTCGTCTACGATCAGTATTTTAGCCATTGGTCATGTCCCTTAACTTATGATGGGGAGGTCGATAACGAATTCCGTTCCCTTTCCGTATTCCGAATTGCAGGATATCTCTCCCTTGTGCTCCATGATGATCTTCTCGACGATGGCAAGCCCCAGACCGGTCCCCGACGACTTGGTGGAAAATCCCGGGTTAAAGATCTTCTCCTTGTCGCGCTCCATGATACCGATGCCGTCGTCCCGTATGGTTATCCGCGCCATGTCGATGCCGTCGCCGCTGATAAACCGGGACGAGATATAGATATTGCCCGACCTGTTCAACGCGT
>CAZZHU010000098.1:0-15715 GCA_964654045.1 uncultured Leptospirales bacterium | reverse complement strand
CTCTTTCGGCAGCATTATCTCGAACCAGTTGCGGCCGATAAGCTCGTCCCGCGCATACCCGGTGATGCGCTCCGTTGTACTGTTGATGATGGAGATGGTGCCATTGATATCAAGCCCGACGATCATGGCGTTGGCCGTCTGGATCAGGTTCTCCGCGTATTCCTTGGCCGCCCGCAAGGTCTCTGCCGCCTGCCTGCGTTCGGTGATGTCTTCGAATACCGTCGCGAAAAATCCCGGCGCGGGCGAAAAGGCCGATATGCTGAAGTGTTTTTTCAACGGCTCGAAATAGGTCTCGAACCGGGCCGGTTCGCCCGTGGCCGCCACCCTTGCATACATATCAAGGTAGGGCGGCGTGCCGGTCCCGTACGCTTCGGACGCCTTTTTCCCGGTCACCGCTTCGAGTTCGATGCCGGTATGCGCGCCAAATGCCGGGTTTGCGTCCGTGATGACATAGTCAACAGGTTTACCCTTGTAGTTGTAGAGCAGCTTGTGAAGGGCGACGCCTTCCGTCATCGTTTCAAACAGGACCTGGAACCGGCCCTCGCTTTTTTTCAGATCGTCCACGGTCTTTTTATAAGAGGTGATATCGATCAGGAACCCTTCCAGTCCCGTGACCTTCCCGGCCAGTATCACCGGATTGACGCTGTAGGTTTGATAACCGATGCTGCCGTCCTTATTCTTTCTCGATGATTCTCCGTTCTCCGTCTCTTTGGCGCCCAGGAGATGGCTGATGAGGTTCTGGGCCATGGCCATGTCCATGTCAACCTGGGTGATTGCAAGATGCTTGCCGATGACCTCGCGGGACGAGGAATAGCCGTGCATCTTCAGCCAGGCTGAATTGACGTACTGGAAAATGCCGTCGGTACCGGTGCGGAAGTAACCGGCGCCGGTATTCTCGATGATGGTGCGGAAGCGTTTCTCGTTTTCAAGCAGCGCGTCCTCGGCTCGCTTCCGCTCCGTGATATCGCTGATCAGCCCGTCATACGACACGAGCCGGCCCCTGTCGTCTGTGTGGGGCACCTGGGTGTTGCGGACCCAGCGGACGGAGCCGTCCTTCCGGATTATACGGTGCACAATTTCATCCGACGGCAATCCAGAAAAAATACGCTCCACCTGGCGGCTGATATTCTCGCGGTCTTCCTCGGGTACTATCCGGATCCAGAGCAGGGGGTCACTGTCGAATTCCTCCGCCGTGTACCCGGTAACGGCCTTGCACGCTGCGCCGTGGACCGTGCTGACGGCCAGGCCGTTTTCAACCCGCACCGTGTAGATGTAGTCCGTCACTGAATTTGTTATGCGGCGGTATCGTTCCTCGCTTTCGCGCAGGGCTTCCTCCGCCCGCTTTTTTTCGGTGATGTCGACAAAAGCGGCCAGTATCGCGATCGGTTTTCCCTTGAGACCGGGGACAATATTTGAAGAAGCAGAGATCTTGAACCTGGCGCCGTCCTTTTTTATGGCCGTCAGTTCCCCGTGCCAGCTGCCCTCCGAGTACAGGGACTTCAGTATTTCAGAGGCATTGGATGGCTTCTCACGGTACTGTCTCGCATGTGTTCCAATGATTTCTTCCGCGTTGGAGTATCCCCAGAGCTTGAGGAACGATGGGTTCACATAGGTAATGATCCCGTCAAGGTCAGAGATGGCCACCCCGTCTATGGAAGATTCAATCGCCATGCTTTTTACCTGCAGGGCCTCTTCGGCCTTTTTGCGTTCCGTTACATCAATGAGCACGGCAAGGGAGCGGGTTACGTTCCCCCCGGAGTTTTTTTCTGCGACGGCCGACAGGCTTACGTCGATGATCCTTCCGCTTTTTGTGATAAGCTGGTAGGGCACATCCACGCATGTTCCCGTTTTATAAAAATCAGGAAGGACATTTTCCTTTGCATAGACGCGGGATTCTTCGGTGAGGAACTCCGTCGAAAAACGACCGATCACCTCGTCGCGGGTATAGCCCATGACGCTGAGCCATTTATCGCTGACGCTGATAAGCCGCCCCTCATGATCAATGGAATGGAGCATGATCGGGGTGCTGGTATAAAGCATCCGATACCGTTCCTCGCTTTCTTTCAGCGCCAGTTCCGCCTGTTTTCTCCTGGTAATATTGACAGCGTTACCTTCTATGTACCGGGCCGCTCCATCCCTGACGGTCCGCGAGTTCATTGAAATCCATATTTTGCTGCCGTCTTTCCGGTATACCTCCGTTTCAAAAGACTCGGCTCTTCCTTTTTCTGCCAGGATCTGTTTCAATCGTTCGCGGTCTTCCGGGTTGGCATAGACCTGCCGCCCGATATCGTTGACGCGGCTCATCATGTCATACGGCGATTCAAACCCGAATATGCGCGCCAGCGAAGGATTGACAGTGATAAACGTTCCTTCAAATGTAGTCTGATATATGCCTTCGATGGAATTTTCAAAAATGGAACGGTATTTATCGTCGCTCTTTTTCAGTTCCTCTCCAACCCGCTTGCTTTCAATAAACAGCGGCGCAATATAAAAAATACCGATGGCTATTATGACCGATAGTATAAGCCCGATAAGTTCGTTTATCATGTCAGGCAGATAATACATGTTTCCCGTAATGGACAGGTAAAAGGGGATCAACCGTCGCACCGTCATGAGCACCATCGCCAGGGCGATCAGGCTCCATGCCGCCCGCCTGCCGGTAATGCCGATCAGGCGGATTGACATGATAGCGGCCGCTGCCTGGAAAATGATCGATAACATCATGATCAGGATAATCGGAAAACCCGGACCCGTCATGTTGAAAATCGCTCCTTTGGTTTCGCCGGCTTCCCTTTGAAATGGGCAGGCATTAATAATCTGTTCCGCTTTTTGTTGAGAGCAAAATGATACTGAATGTAAGTCGAAAATTTTTGTGTTACCCATTTTTATAATAATGACAATAAACCGGCATGTCAAGTTAATAATTTTTAGATTGGACGATGGAATCCGGCTGTCAAAGAGTGGCACGGCGCTTCCGGGCATTGCCTGCAAGCGTAATGGAACAGGCAATGTGCCTCAGTCCGATCGTGAAGCATTATTAAAAAAAAACTAAATAAGAATTGATTTTTATTATTCAATTTCCTATTTTGCCGTTCAGTGATTAAACATATAGATATACAATTGGAGGATTAATTGAATCTGCAAGGCCGTATCCTTCCCGTGTACGATTGCTCTTTTGTTAATCCATCTGTAACCGGATTCCCGTTGAGCGGAATCTGATCGGGCCGCGGGGGACGGGTGATGGATACCCCCGGACATGACGCGCGGTCCTCCATGGTCCGGATCGATAGATGATCCGGATTAAAATTCAGGACAAAAGGACAAAAAAATGAAATGGTTAGTTCAGTTATCCGTTGAATGGCCGAAGGCGGTCATCGCAGCTATCGTCGCCATCACGATTTTTTTCGCGGTGATGATGGGCACCAACTTTTCCATAAACGTTGACCCGATGAAGGCTTTTTCCCGCAAGATGGACGTAATCAAGTACTACCACCTGACCCAGAAAAAGTTTTCCATGAAAGACATGATCCTCATCGGCATCGAGAACGAAAAAGACGGGATCTTTAACGTGAAGACCCTCCGCTACGTGGAGCAGGTGATCAAGCAGTTCAAGGCCCTCAGGGTCGAGAAGACATACAAGAATATCATGACCGGCAAGAAGGAGACCATCGAGGTTCCCTCCAAGCTCTCGCCGAACCAGATCATGAGCATCATCAACGCCGACGATGTGATGGTCAACAAGACCACCAACACCATCGTGGTGGGGAACCTGACCAGCAGGGCGCGGCAGAAGGCCGGCCTCATCGACCCGGACCCCGAAATGATGAAAAAGCTTCCGGCGAGCGACGAGGAACTGGAAAAGCTTATACCCTTCCTCCAGAAAGAGCTGCAGGGCAACGAGCTCCTGAAAGGGACGCTCTTTTCCGCGGACGGCAAGGCGTGCGCCATCATGGTGCCGGTTGAAAAGAGGATCGACAACAAGCTTGAGATCATACGCCGCGAGATGGTTTGCATGGTCGACGCCGGGAGGCTGAAGGAGCGATACCAGGGTAAGGATTTTTATTTCCCCAACAATATCTATAATAAAGAAGTGAACGGGACCACGGTCGACGATGAATATATCCAGGATACGGTTGCCGCGAACAAGAAAAAGATCCGCTCCTTCATGCTCGATCTCCTCGAGCCCTTCAAAGACTACCAGAAGGATTTTTACGCGTCGCTGAAGAAAGACGAGGTGAATGAAGGATACCTCAACATGGTCTTCAAGATGATCGAGAACGACTCCGCCTATGAAAAGCCCGATGTCGAGATAACCTACCAGGACTGCATCGATGACCTGTACCGGTTCGTCATCAAGCGCATGGACCCCTTTTCCAGGAACAACCTTGAGTCGAAGCTGTACAACGTCGCGAATATTTACGATGTCGGAAAGATATACGAGATCTTCAACACCATAGCGGAGAAGAAGAAGCCCGCCGACCTGACGATTTATATCGCCGGGATGCCCGTGGCCGAAGCGCTCCTCCAGGAATTTGTCACCAACGACATGTCGATATTCATGACCCTGACGGCCGTGATCATCCTTTTGATTCTTTTCCTTACTATAAGGACACCCACCGGCATATACCTGCCGCTCACCGCTGTGGTGATAAGCATCATCTGGCTCATGGGAGGGATGCTCATGGCGGGGATAGACTTCACGTCGGGCACCATGGTCATGCCGTGCGTGCTCATCGCCGTGGGGAGTTCCTATGTCATCCATTATCTCATACGGTACTACGAAAAAATCGCCGGGAAGACCATGGCGGAGGTCAAGGCGGTCCTCATCGAGACGACCGACAGCATCGACACGGCCATCTTCCTGTCCGCCATAACGACCATGGCCGCCTTTATCTCCGACATGTTCATCGATGTCGTCGATATCCAGCGGCTGGGATACCTGGTGACCCTGGGCATACTCATAAACCTTGTCCTTACCTTCACCTATGTGCCGGCGGTGCTTGCCCTCCAGCCGCCTCCCCGGGGCACGACGGAGACCTTTTTCGAGAAGATCATCATGCATGCCGTGCAGCGGGGCGGCGAGAACACTGCCCGCAACGCCAAGAAGGTGTTCTGGGGCGCGGTCATCGTGACCGCGGCCTTCTTCGTGGGGATGTTTTTCCTGAAGACCGAGAGCAGCATATCCTTCATGTTCCTTGAAAAGAACCCCCTCCGCCAGGCGGACAAGTTCATCAACAAGGAACTCACCGGTACGGGCCAGATGTGCATTGTTTTCAAGATGCGCGACAAGGTCAACCTTCACAGCGGCGCCGCGCAAAAGGATCTCGCCGTCAGGATTGATGACTTTACCGCGGCATTCCGGAACCTTCAAAACGCCTATCCTGACCTGAAGAACAACGCCCTCATGAGCGCGTATTTCATAGATGACCTGGAGAAGTTCAAGAAAAATCCGATAAAGGATCAGGATGTCATTGAAAAGCGGCTGGCCCTGTTCACCGACCTGCTGAATGATTATTATGAAAGCGAGCAGATTAAAAAGAACGGTAAGAATAGCATAGGCAAATCCGCCGCCAGCGATGATCTGAGCGATATGGCCGACGATTACGTGTATGCCAGCGGCCGCAACCTGACCATGACGCCCCAGGAAGCCGGGATGGAAGACATCATCCGCCGGATAACGACGATCGATACGGCAGTGGACCGTGACGCGGGCCGGCGCTTTATTGCCGCCATGCGCAACTACAAGAACACGCCGCAGGGGAAGGAGTTCCTCGGCAAGTTCTATTTCCTCACGGACTTTTTCCACACCGACATCACCCAGCCGGTGACCCTCAGGAAGATCGACCTCCTCGGGAAGCAGTTGAAAGACCTGAAGAAACCGGAAGCCGTCATTGACGGGATTACGGTGAAGCCGGTCGGGAACATCATGAGCATCACCGACACCCTGAAAGTGATCTACAAGGTCTTCTACCACGATGACAATGACGCCTTCAGAAAGATCCCCAACGTTAAAGAGGACGGCATCCAGGACAGGTCGATCACGGACCGCAGCATCATAGGCGTGTGCATGAGCCAGTTTGCCGCGTCGCGGGAGGACGTGTACCGGTACCTGGTGACCGATGACATGAAGCTGATGCAGTACGTGGTGTTCATGCGGAGCGACAAGGCGGATTTCCTGCGCGACTTCCAGAGCAGTTTCAACGTCATGTTCAAAAAGATCTTCCCCGACGACGACCCGTACGTTGAAAAGATCGTCATATCCGGCATGCCCGCCATCAACCTGATGATGAACGAGGCGATCCTGGTCAACCAGATCCAGTCGATCATCGTTACGGTGATCGTGGTGCTCCTGGCGTGCATGTTCATATTCTGCCTGGTCATCGGCGGCCTGTTCGCGTCGATACCCATCACCTTCACGCTTATCATCACGCTGGGGGTCATGGGATTCCTGGGCATTCCCATCAATTACAGCACCCTCATCAACGCCTCCATCGCCGTGGGAGCCGGTATCGACTACTGTATCCATTTCATCGAGCGCTTCAAGTATGAGCATGTCGTGAAGAAGCTTGATTTTGAAGACGCCTACCGGAAGACCCTGCAGACCACGGGCCTTTCCGTCGTTACGGCCACGCTGACGGTCGGACTCGGTTTCGCGGTGCTGGGATTCTCTTCGTTCAAGATCGTCAAGGTATCGGGCCTCCTGGTGACCCTGTCCATGATACTGAGCGGGACCCTGTCGCTGACGGTGCTGCCGGCATTGATCATCTGGGTCAAGCCGAAGTTTCTCCAGAACGTCAGGCCCTGGGGCCTGGAGGATAAGATCGAATCAATTGTGAAAAACCTGGCGGAAAAAATCAAGGTCATGAACATACCCGGTAGATTTACCGGCAAGAATAAACAGTCATGCTGACCTGAAGGGTGACCGGGAAAAAAGCCTGCCGCGTAATGCGGCAGGCTTTTTTTTGTGCCCGCGGCCGGCAGGAGTCCCCCCGTTCCGCACATGCAATCATACCATGCCTGAATGCCGCTGAAATTCATCCGGCGCAGAGATGAAATATTCTTGTAATTATGGAGATATGGATTCTATAATTGTTCAGGCGGACGGGTGATGCTGATCAATCGGCGCGCGCGGTTCAGGTGACATAATGGGTAACATTCAACGAACATACGGAGCCGGAGGATACATCAGTGAAATCGGCGGGAAACCGCCGGACGCGCCGCAACAGGCCCCATCCGCGATCATTTCCCGGGGGCATCATTGAGCAAGGCGAAACTTTTCATCGTTGAGGACGAACTGGTCATCACCCTCGGCATACGCAGGAGCCTGGAAAAGCTGGGCTACGAGGTGATCGGGGTGGCGATTAAAGGCGAGGAGGCCGTGGAACTGGTCCGAGCGATGAAGCCGGACCTGGTGCTCATGGACATCATCCTGGCCGGCGCCATGGACGGGATCGAGGCGGCGCGGAGGATACAGAAAGACGCCGACATGCCGATCATCTACCTGACGGCCAACGCCGACAGCGCGACCGTCGAACGGGCCCGGGACACCATGCCCTACGGCTACCTGAACAAACCCATCAATGAGCGCGACCTGCTTACCAGCATTGATACGGCCCTCGACAAGCACCGGATGGAACAGCGGCTCCGCGAAAGCGAGGAAAAGTACCGGAACCTCATCAACAGCCTCCAGGACGTCATAGTCTCCGCGGACGAAAACGGCGTCATTACCTACGTGAGCCCCCGCATTAATGATATTGCCGGCTTCGAGGAAGATGAAATGGTGGGCAGGGGCTTCCTGGCCTTCGTGCATCCCGAGGACCGGGAGAAGGTGATACGCCTCTTCGGATTGAGCAAGGCCGGTACACATGAATTTGGCGAGTACCGGGGGATAACGAAATCAGGCGGTGTCATCTGGCTCAGGACCTCCGGCCGCCCCAGCTTTGTCGACGGCAGGTTCACCGGGGTCAAGGTTGTCATAAGCGATATCACCGGCCAGAAACAGGCCGAGGAAAAGGCCATGCGCGCCAATGACGAGCTGACCGCGGCCAACGAGGAACTGCAGGCGACCAACGAGGAACTCGAGGCGATCAACGAACAGTTCGAAGAGCAGAACCGGGAGCTCACGCTGGCAAAGGAAAATCTTACGCGGCAGGAAGCGATGCTGCGGAATATTATCCGCGTCGTGCCGGTGGGGATCGGTTTTATCAAGGACCGCATGGTCGTCTGGACAAACAGCACCTACCAGGGCATGTTTGGTTATTCCGACGAGGAAATCACGGGAAAAACCCTCCGCATGTTTTACAATACCGATGACGAGTTCCAGACTGCCGTCAGGGAAATGGTCCGGCAGATTCGTGCCAGGGGATGGGCTTCATTTGAGGTCAGGGCAAGGAAAAAGGACGGAACAATGGTCGATGTCCATCTCAATACCGCGCCGATGGAAAAGGACAACCTGGATGCCGGTATAGTTTTCGCGGCTCTGGACATTACGGAGCAGAAACGGGCGGAAGAAGCCCTGCGGGAAAGCGAGGAACGATACCGGCTTCTCATTGAGAATATGTCCGACAGCATCTGGGTGCTGGATATCAAGACCATGGGGTTTGTTTATAACAGCCCCTCAAGCGTCCATATCCTCGGGTATACCCCTGAAGAATCACGCAGGCACAAGATAACCGACATAGTCGTTCCTAAATACATAGAGACGATCGGAAAACTGCTCAATGATGAGCTGGCCCGGGACGGGCAGCCGGGGGTCGACCCCGGCCGGTCCCTGATCCTCCAGCTTGAACAGATACACAGGAACGGCTCCATCGTGTGGACGGAAATGACATTGAGATTTTTACGGGACGGCGCGGGCAGGCCGGTAAGCATTGTCGGGGTTTCGCGGAACATAACGGAGCGGAAGAGGACGGAACAGGCCCTGGCCGCGAGCGAGGAAAAGTACCGGCTCCTCGCGGAGACGATCTCCGATCTCATATGGATATGGGACATCAGGACACGGAAGTTCGTATACATGAACCTTTCAAGCGAGGAATTGCTCGGCTACAAACCGGAGGAAACCCTCGCGCTGGGTCTTGAGGATGTGATGACGCCGGAGTCGCAGGAAGCGGCACGGAAGATCCTTGCAGAGGAAACGGCCCGTGACGGTGCCGAAAACGTTGACCCCCGGCGCTCCCGGACCTTCGAGTCGGAGCTTGTTCACAAAAACGGAACCAGGCTGTGGAGCGAGATTACCACCTGCTTCCTCCGGGACGAGTCGGGAGTGCCGGTGAGGGTCCTGGGGATAACGCGGGACATCACCAAGCGGAAGCGGATCGAAATGGCCCTGGCGGAACGCGAGGACCGGTACCGGCTCCTGATGGAAAACAACCCCGAAAGCCTCTGGGTCATGGACCTCAGGACCCGGAGGTTCCTGTACAATAACCCTTACGGCGCGCAGATCCTCGGATACAATGAAACAGAAGCGCACAACCTGACCCTGAAAGACATACTGACGCCCGAATCCTTTGCCGAAATAGAACGATCGCTTGAAGAAGAGCTTGCGAGGGATGGCCAGCCGGGTGTTGACCCGAACCGGATACATTCCCTGGAGCTTAAGCAGGTCCACAGGGACGGATCTCTTATCTGGGTTGATCTCACGATGAAATTTTTACGTGATGAATCGGGCAGGCCCTACAGCATCCTGGGCGTGTCCCGGGACATAACCCCGCGTAAATACGCCGAGGAACTGCTGCTGCTCCAGCGCGACCTGGCACGGGGCCTGAGCGCTACATCAAGCCTTGATGACGCGATGGCCCTCTGCGTGGAAGCGGCAATGAAAGGGTCAAAGATGGATTCCGGCGGCGTGTATATCCGGGAACGCGAACCGGAAGGCATGAGGCTGATCTGCCACCGGGGCCTCGGCGATGTATTCATTAACGAGGTTTCCTATTACGGATCTGAAACCATACAATATCGCATCACCATGGAGGGAAAACCGAGATACACAACCTTCAGGCAAATCGCCGCCACCATGAACGATACCGCTGCGTACGAAGATCTGAAGGCCATGGCCGCCATACCCATTGTCCACAAGGGGAACGTGGTTGCCAACATGAACCTGGCTTCCCACACCCGGGATGATATCCCGGAGGCCGCCCGCAATATCCTGGAAAGCATAGCCGCCCAGATAGGGGACGTCATCGTCCGGCTGGAAACACAGGAATCGTTGAAGAAAAGCGAGGAGAAGTTCAGGAAGATGATTGAAAATTCGCCGATCCCGATCGCCCTCCTGGACAACAGTGACAACCGCTTTACCTATTTTAATAAAGCCCTGGTCAGAACCCTGGGATACACTCTCGAGGATGTTCCTGATATGGACGCATGGATCAGGGCGGCATATCCCGATGCCGTATACAGGAAAACCGTCTCCGGACTCTGGAATAAGGCGGCAGGCCGGGCCATGGCACAGGGCACCCCGCTCCAATCAGATGAAGTTGATGTCCGCTGCAGGGACGGTTCCTACCGCCACGTTGATTTCCGTCTGATGCCGATGGACAGCCTGTCCGTCATCATCATGAATGACCTGACGGAGAAAAAGATTCACCAGGAAATGATGATCCAGACCGAGAAGATGACGTCCCTGGGGGGCCTTGCGGCCGGCATGGCCCATGAGATCAATAATCCCCTGGGCATTATTCTGCAGGGCATCCAGGCCACGCAGAACCGGCTATCCCCTGCCGTGGAGAAGAACCGCGCGGAGGCGGAGCGGGTCGGCACCAGCCTGGACACGGTTCTGGCCTATCTCAAGAACCGGGAAGTACTGGACTACCTGGACGGGATCCAGGACGCGGGCCAGCGCGCCGCCAAGATCGTTTCGAACATGCTCCAGTTCAGCAGGCGGAGCGAATCGGTCGTGGCCCCGGTGGACGTCAATCAGCTCATCGATAAAACGATAGAGATAGCTTCAAACGATTATGACCTGAAAAAGAAATATGATTTCAAGAAGGTGCTGATAACCAGGGAATACGATCCGGACCTCGGCCTGGTTCCCTGTTCCGAGACCGGCATCGAGCAGGTCGTCCTGAATCTTCTTAAAAATTCGTCGCAGGCGATGTCGGCTGTGAAAAAAGAGGGATTCCAGCCGGCCATCACCATCAGGACCGGGAGGGAGCCCGGGCGGGCAGTGATAACAATATCCGACAACGGACCCGGCATCGATCCCCAGGTCAAGCGGCATATCTTCGAGCCCTTCTACACCACCAAGGGTGTGGGCATGGGGACCGGGCTCGGCCTTTCCGTTTCCTACTACATCGTCACGAAGACCCATAACGGGACCATCGATGTCTCTTCAAAGCCGGGTGAAGGGGCGGTCTTTACCATAAAACTTCCTTTAGTGAGGCAGCCATGAGCGCGATACGGGTGATCATCATCGACGATGAAAAAATGATAACCAGGATGCTGAAGGGGTACCTGGAAGACCATGGTTTTATCGTGCAGGCTGCCAACACCGCCGGGGATGGGCTCGCTATCATGGCCCGTGAAACCTTTGACGCCGCCATCATCGACCTGCGCCTGCCCGACATGGACGGCAATGAAGTAGTGGCCAGGGCGGTTGCGGTACAGCCCGGCATTACGTGCTTCATCCATACCGGTTCCATCGATTATATGCCCTCGGAAGACCTTGTCGAGATGGGCATCGATGTCGATTCGATCATTCACAAACCGGTCCTTGACATGGAGATGATCTGCAGGATGATTGAGAAGAAGGTCAGGAAATAAAGCCGAAGTTAAGGTTCCTTCCCCCGTCACCGGCGCGGTGCGAAAAAAATTCTCCGTTCATTGCAAGCGTGCACATCCCCGCGTTGAATATATTTTCCCCCGGTATGCCTTCATCGCGGAGAGACCGCTCGATGTTTTGCCAGAGGTTGAGACGCAGGGAACCGTCATGCTCGGTGACGTCTTCGGGAAAGAGGTCGGCGACGTTCCTCCCCACCGTGTATGATTCTGGGCCGATGGAGGGGAGAATGTACGCCTGGATGTCGTCATTCGAGGACCGGTACAGCTCCTTCATCCGGCGCACCATTTTCCGGGCAATGGAGAGGCGCGTACCCCGCCACCCGGAATGGGACGCCCCGATGACCCCCTTGGCGCGGTCATAGGCGAAGACCGGGACACAGTCGGCGGTGCGTATGACAAGACAGACGCCGGGGATGCCGGTCATGAGGCCGTCCGCCTCCCCGTAGATGAGGGAGTCGTTCTCCGGCGCTTCGCGGAGGATGATGATGGCGTCCTCATGGAGCTGGTCCAGGGCAAGGATGTTCCTGGCGTCAAGGCCGGTGATTTTACCGAGGATCTCTTTTTCCGCGGCGCGGATGGCGGCCGGGTCACCCGCGTAATCGACCGGGTTTGCCGATTTCGCGACGACGCCGACGGTGAGGCCGCGGAACGGCGTATGCAGGCGGTATTCACCGGTATCGTTTTTAGCAAGGGATGTCATGGCGTAATTCCTGGGTTGCTGCGATCCGGGACCGATTCCCGTCATTTCAGGCTTATATCATACCTCTTCCGTTTTGAGAAGCCCGAGATCTTCCGGTACCCGGCCCTGGCGAGCTTGTCGGCCGCCTCCGGTATGAGATGCCCGACCTGTTCGGGGCTGTGCGCGTCCGAACCGAGGGTGACCGGCACGTTGCACTCAAATAATACCCGGATGATTTCATCCGACGGGTACATTTCACGGGCGGGGTGCGACATCCCGGCGGTGTTGACCTCGACGGCGATGCCGCCGGCCGCCAGTATCCGCGCTATTTTTTCTATGGTCGGGCGGAAGTCACCCTTCGGGCGGAACCCGAATTTTTTTACGATCTCGAAGTGCCCCATCACGTCGAAAAGCCTTGAACCGGCAAGCGCTTCCATCACGGAGAAATAACGCCCGTAGATGTCGTCGATATCGCGCTTCCCGTATTCGTCGATGTAATCCGGGTGGTCAAAGGGCCAGCCGTCGATGAAATGGCATGAGCCGATGAGGTAATCAATGCGTTCGTCGGAAAAATACCTGCCGGGGAAGCTTCCCAGGAGCGGGTAGTCCACTTCAAAGCCGATCCTGACCGCGATTCGCCCCTCGTGGCGCCCGCGCTGTTCTTCTATGGAACCGATATAGGCCTCGACCTCGTCCGCCGACATGGTGTAGCCCTCCCTCTCCGCTTCCGGCATGGGGGCATGGTCGGAAAAGCCTATTTCACGGATTTTTTTGGAAATGGCGGATTCGATGTACTCCTCAACGGTTCCGTACGCGTGGCCGCAGCGGTTCGTGTGCGTGTGGTAGTCGACCATGGGTATCAGTATCCGTGACGGGAGTAGTAAAAGGAGATGTCGTTCATGATCCCGTAAATCCGGTCGTTCAGGTCGGCCTTCTTGATGAAGAACTTGTCGATCCGGTCGTCATTGCCGGGATTGACGATGGACAGGAGATACCAGAGAGGGTGAACGTACACTTCGTCAGAATCGTCTTTCAACACCGTGTCGTCCGTGAGCCTGTCCTTCATGATGTCTTCAAGGTTCAGCCCGGCGTCCCGGTCCAGCCCGTCCTGCCGCGGGTATTTCATAAGGTAGAAATGCGGGTGGAACAGGTAGAGTACCAGGATTTTTTTCCGCCTGAGGTACAGTGAAACCAGCTCGATGTTCCCGACCTCGATAAAGCGCGGCCGCATCACTATCTTGTCAATATTGCGAAAATCGCTTTTATTCGGATAAAAGGAGAGGAGATACCGTATCCGGTCCGGGTTCAGGATAAAGTTATTGTTGCCGGGAAACTGCAGGCCCGGGTAGATTATTTCAATGACGGAGTCGTTATACTTATAGCGGTCCCGCTTGTACAGGCTGTCAAAGCGTCCGGCAAGGAGCGTGCTTATATCATGGGCGATGTCCTCGTCAATATCCACGATATCGCGCCGTACATCCCTTACCTTATAGTCATTATCAAAATACTCTTTTATATCGAACATGCTATCTATTGTGTCCTGTCAGTAATGGTATAATATACTAAAAATTTGTTGTTTTTGTCAATGATTTACAAAAACATGAATAAATTTAATATGACTCACCCCTCATAAGTCCCGTGCGACCTCTCCCCGCCTCCGGCGCGCCCTCTCCTGCAGGAGAGGGCTACGAATTAAATATTTCAGAGCTTCCCCCTCTCCCTGCGGGAGAGGGGGAATGAGGGGGTGAGGTCATATTGGTTAAAATCATTGGTTCCCTTCAGGAATCGTGATAATAATTAATTTCAAATATTATTCATGCCAGAATGGATTATGTACCTTAAAATTTCATTATTTATCGCATTAATCCGAAGATTAATGCATATCTGGAAAATACAGGAATACTCGTTGCAGCCACGTTTCCAGGTCAGGAACACAGCCGTTTCATACCAGAAAAAACTTATCATACCATTAAAAAAAAGCTAATGCCGCTGAGATAAAATGCCGATTTTAAAATGGGCAAAACCCAATTCACGGAGGAATGGGTATCCCGGGAGGTTTTTATGGGCGATCTCATGAAAAAGGATGATCGTGAGATTAAGCAGGACAACAGGGAGCTTGATGCTGTCAAGATTAAGGAATTTCGCGAAAAAATTTCGGATGACACATATCTTGACCACGCAATTACCAGAATTGCGACTGACCTGTCTCACTATCTGACAAAGTAATGCCTGCTGCGCGGCGTTCATCTCTGATCTGAAGGAACGTTGAACGGCAATGATGACCGGGCCTCTTCTCCTGTTTCGGGAAGAGGCCCGCTATTTCACCGGTGAGGGATCATGGTTACCAAGGACTCCTACTTCGAGCTGCAGCATAACAGGACATTAAAGATCCTGTTTTTTATTCTCTTCGGGGCCGTCATCGGCGGCCTCGTTTTTATTTTCAGGTACTTTTTCTGGCCTTTCCTGTTTGCCCTTCTTCTGTACATGGCCCTCCAGCCGGTTTTCAACTTTATCATGAGCCATATCAAGAGGCGGGGGATCACTTCCGCTGTCATGATTCTCTTCCTGGTGGTCCTGGTCCTGGTCCCCCTTTTTTTTATCGTGGTAGCCGTCATTGACCAGATCTTCCAGCTCTACTCCGTCATCCAGAAACAGATCGAAGCCGGCGTTATTGATGATATTTACAGCAGCCGCATCGTGCAGGACATCCTGGAATATTTGAATATCAAGAAGTCGGATATTACCGCGAAGGCAACGGAATTCGTGCAGAATATATCGGGCATGGTGCTGTCCAGCGTGCAGGCCGTGATAGCCTACCCGCTGAGTTTCATCGCAAATTTTTTCTTCCTGCTCCTGATGCTTTTCTTTCTGTTCAAGGACGGCAACAGGCTGGGACCGCTTTTTTACAGGATCACACCGTTCCCCGATGACATCGAGGAGAGGGTGGTCGGCCGCCTCAAGGAAGTAATCCGGGTCCTCCTGACGGGGAATCTCCTCATCATGATCTTCCAGGGGGTCCTGGTGGGGATCGGCCTGTTCATAACAGGGATACCGCTGGCCTTTCTTGGCGGGAGTCTCGCCGCGATACTGTCGCTTATCCCGGTTATCGGCACCTCGCTGGTGTGGCTGCCGGCGGTGATATATCTCATCGCCGCCGGGTCGTACCTCATGGCCCTGTTTCTCGGCGTATGGTGCCTTGCCTGGTACCTCCTGCTTGAAAACGTGGTGAAGCCGAAGGTGTTCGGCAAAAAACTGAAT
>CAZZHU010000097.1:0-15884 GCA_964654045.1 uncultured Leptospirales bacterium | reverse complement strand
GTAACCGCTCCGCCATGGCCGGCGGCTTCATGGCCGGTGACAATAAGGGCGTCGGCTCCGTCCTTCTGCGCAGCGAGGGCGTGCTTGAGGGTCGTTACAGTGGCTATCACCTTGCCGCCGTAGGCATGTACAGCCTTGCATATCCAGTCTCCCTTGCCGAGAGCGTAATTTACTACCGGTACCTTTTCTTCTATAATGACCCTGGCGTTTTTATCGGACCCGGGAAAATAGAGAGTGACGTTAGCGGCGAAGGGATTCTTTGTAAGCTTTCTCGTGCGCTGGATATATTCGCGGGTCTCTTCAGCCTTGAGAATGCCGGTTGCAAGTATTCCCAGGCCGCCGGCGTTGGCAACGGCCGCCACCAGTTCGGGTGTGCTGATCCAGCTCATGCCGGAAAGTACGATCGGGTATTTTATCCCGAATATTTTTGTGATCTGTGTTTTCATGAAATGCCTCGCTGCGTTGGTGGATTGACAAACACTAAATGAAATGAAATCAGCCCGGCCTTATACATGCCGGGCTGGGTATATATCGATCTATTAATATTCGCGTATTACGCTGCTGGCTATGACCAGCCGCTGTATCTCGGATGTGCCTTCATATATTTCTGTGATGCGGGAGTCGCGGTAAAAGCGCTCCACGGGGTAGTCCTTGACGTATCCGTAACCGCCGAAAATCTGGATCGCCTTGTGGGTCACTCGATGCGACATCTCGGAGGCGTACAATTTGGCCATCGCGGCATATTTTGAATAGCGCTGGCGGTCGCCGGTACCGATGAGGGTGGCTGCCTGGTATACGAGAAGGCGGGCAGCCTCGATTTCCGTGGCCATGTCCGCTATCATCCACTGGATGGCCTGGAAATCAGAGATTGATTTTCCGAACTGCTTACGGTCTTTAGCGTAAACAACGGCGGCGTCCAGAGCGGCCTGGGCTATGCCGAGTGCCTGCGCCGCTATACCGACACGGCCTCCATCGAGAGTATGCATCGCGATCTTAAAACCTTCGCCGCGCTTTCCGACCAGGTGGCTTTCTGGTATTTCACAGTTGTCGAAAACGAGCTCTGTCGTCGAGGAGGCGCATATGCCGAGTTTATCTTCAGTCTTTCCGACGCTGAAGCCCGGGGTACCCTTTTCAACGAGGAAGAAGCTGAGGCCCTTGTGGCCAATGCCCTTGTCGGTAACAGCTGTTACAACCGCCACCTGGGCAACGCCGCCGTTGGTGATGAAGTTTTTCGATCCGTTGAGGACCCACTTGCCGTTTTTCAGTTCGGCGGTCGTCTTGGTGCCGGAGGCGTCAGACCCGGCATCGGGCTCTGTAATGCCGAAACAGCCGATCCATTCGCCGGTCGTAAGCTTGGTGAGATACTTTTGTTTTAACTCTTCCGATGCGAAGTAGTAAATGGGTGAAAGGCAGAGGGAGTTATGGGCTGAAACGATGACCCCGGCGGATGCGTCTCCCCGGGAGACTTCCTCGACCGCTATCGCGTAACTCAGGTAGTCCATGCCCGCGCCATTGTATTTTTCCGGATACACGACCCCCATGACTCCCATTTCGCCGAGCTTCCTGACGTGTTCCATCGGGAATTCATGGGTCCTGTCGTAATGTTCAGCCTTTGGTTTCAAATCATTTTCCGCAAATTGACGCAAAGTATCCTTGAGCATCTGTTGTTCTTCGGTTAATTTAAAGTCCATGATGTACCCCTTTTTTTTATGTAGTATATGTTTGATCTTTTAAAACGCGAAAAATCAGTATGTAATCGATACATATTCATCGCGTTCCCCGGAAGCGGTAATGTTCTATGGGCCTTCCGCCAACAGGTGCTCCGGATGAATATATACTATTTTTTAACACATATATTTTTGTCAAGGCGAATAACATAACTGTAGGAAATGATTCTTCAACTTGTTGCGAAATTGCCCCTGGCAATGTCAGCGAAACTTTACGGGGGGCTTTTTATAAAGAACGAACCCATTAAAACCAATATAGTAAATGCACTTTGCAACGAATATATTATTGTGAAGGATGGATTTTACTATAGGATAGGACAAATTTATCTTGAAAAATATGATGCCATTGATTCTAATCGCTGCAATGCCGGGTTATGAGTCTATCATGTAAAAGCATATCCCTTGACAGTATCCGGTCACCGCTGATAATGAATTCCATATGAGGCTATATGAAGAGAATAGTTCCATTGCTGTTATTAATGCTGATGTTCCTGACAGACTGTTCATTCTGGAAATCCACCACGCTTAATTCCAAGCGGTTTGCATTCATACGTAACGGTTCAAAACCGGGACAGGTATTGGTCAAAACCGACGAATACGGCATCGAGGACCTGTCCATCGGGATCGGCGTGTGTAAAAACATGATATGCGTTGCGGATAATGAATTGCGTCGGGTGCAGGTAATGAAGCCGAACGGCGATGTCGAACTTATGATCGGCTCCGTTAAAAACATTAAAACAAAGGACATACCCGCTGAAAATTTCAATTTCGGTACAATCGGATTCATAACGATGGATGATGATGAAAACGTATATATCCAGAATAAATTTTCACAGATACGGGATTCCGCCAGAAACAGGGACGGCAGCAGCGACAATTTCGATGTATCCCCGTCATACATACTGGTATTCAGTAAAAGCGGCGAGCTCCAGTATACCCTGGGGCAGAAAGGTGCGCCGGACACGCCATTCTCGCACATCGAGCGTTTATATGTAGACTCCAATGACCGCCTTTTCGTCATCTCTCGATCAATGGATTCCTGGAGCGTTTTCCGTTTTAAAGGCAAGAATCGCGACTATTATATAAATCTCGGCTCCCTTGAGCTGAAGGAGCGGGAAGATGGGAATGTGTACGAAGGCAAAATAGACAATGTCAAGGTCTATTCAACCGGCGATAAGCTCCTGATATCCGTATCCTATTACCACGGTCTCAGGCTTAAATACATTAAGATATACGAATTTTCCATAGCGGATGGAAAAACCGTGAAGACTATCATGATGATTCCTGACCCAAAAAATGTACTCTTTGACATCATCGACGATAAATACGTGTACCTGTGGAATGTTAGCAATGATGAAGTCAAGTATGAAGTTGCCAATCTTGACGGAACCATCATCAACAACGTGTATCTGAAACTTGAAAACAAACGTAATTATTACTCACGGATATTTCTGGATGATTCCGGCAAGATATATTCATATCATATCCTGAAGGGCGGAGTGGATATAGTAAAATGGGAATAATTCCATGAAAGCGGTAACCGCTTCTGAAATGCAGGAAATCGACCGGATAACAATACGGCAGCTGGGCTTTCCGGGTGAAGTGCTGATGGGACTGGCGGGGAAGGCGGTGGCGGATTTCATCAGGAATGAATTGCCATTAATGAAGAAAGCGGCCGTTTTTTCGGGTACCGGCAATAACGGTGGTGACGGCTTTGTGGCGGCCTATTATCTCGCGCAGTACGGTGTCAGGGCCGATATCTTCCTGGCCGGGGAAGAGGCCAAAATTTCGGAAACCTCTCGTGTCTATTACGACCTCTGTAAAAAAAATGGCATCGTGATAACTTCGGCCGCCGGTTGCGGAAGCAGGGACCTTGATGGCTATGACTGCATAGTGGACGCGATCCTTGGCACCGGTTCAGCCGGGTCTCCGAGAGGGATGGCAGCCGAATGCATTACGGCGATAAATGATTCAGATACTTATGTTGTGGCCGTTGATATTCCCAGCGGCCTGGGATCTGACGGAGCTGCCCCTGAAAAAGAGGCGGTAATCGCTGATTGCACGGTTACTATCGGCCTTCCGAAATTATCGCTCGTGACATATCCCGGAAAGGAATACGCGGGAACCCTTCACGTGGCGGATATCGGGTTCCCCAGAAACCTGTCCGATTCCGACAATATCACAACCGAACTCATAGATGATGATTTTTTCAGGAAAAACGCGATACGCGAGATCGAATCGCACTACATATCCGGCCCGGACGCGCACAAGGGTTCGCGGGGTCATCTTCTGATCATAGGCGGTTTCGACGGCATGGAAGGGGCCGCAATGCTCGCGGCGGACGCCGCCTTCGAGACGGGTGTCGGTCTGGCGACGATCTTGACCACCGGTACCGCCCGCGCTGTCATAGCGGGGAGGATTCCAGAACTTATGACCATGTTTTTACCTCCTGATTCCGATCCGGGCGATGCGATCAGAAATCTGCTCGGATCCAGACGATGGAATGCCGTCATCCTGGGCCCCGGCCTCGGACGGACGGAATACGCAAGGATGGCCGCTGAAGCAGTGATAGGATCGGCTGCCGGCATGGGGATCAAAAAGGTGTTGATTGACGGAGACGGTCTTTTCCATCTTGCTGATTATCTGAAAAGAAACCGCCTTGACCCGGCAGCGGAGTGGATCGTTACGCCTCACTTTCTTGAAGCTTCAAGGATTATGGGAATTCCGGTAGATGATATTAAAAACAACAGGCATCGATCGGCGGTAATGCTTTCTGAACAACTGGGCTGTACGGCGCTGCTAAAGGGGCCCGGTACCATAGTGGCCGGCGGAGGACGACAGTTCATCAATACAACCGGATGTTCCGCCCTGGCGACCGCCGGATCCGGCGACGTTCTGTCCGGGATCATCGGGGCGCTGATGCTCCGGGGATATTCCGCGCCGCATGCCGCCGCCTGCGGCGCGTGGATCCACGGCAAGGCGGCTGAGCTATATTGCTCCGGCCACAACAGCTCCGTGCTGAAGTCATCGGATATTCTCACCTGTATCCGCGCTGCAAAAAACAATATCTGACAGGTTCACAATGAAACAGAAAACGAGACAATTCGAGCCGCCCTGCGGTGATTGTGGCGGCAAGTGCTGTCGGTATACCGCGATAGAAATAGACAGGCCAACATCAAAAACTGATTATGACAATATACGATGGTACCTGTCGCATAAAAATGTTCATGTTTTTGTCGATCATGACAGGAAGTGGCATATAGAATTCAGGAGCCCCTGCGAAAATCTCGGACCTGAAAACAAATGCCTCATTTACGAGATCAGACCCAGGATATGCCGGAACCATGGCAACCTGGAAGAAGAATGCGAATATTTTGATTCCCCCTACCTTCATTATTTCTCAACCCGCGTTGAATTTGAAAAATATCTTAAAAACAAATCAATCGAATGGCGTTTTAAGAGCTGAAATAGACGAAGTCCGGCACTTCATACCCGGTAAAAAAAGTTACATTATTTTTCTAAGATAAGGATTTTTTACTTGTTCTTTTTCACAAGATGGTTTTAATATAGAAAAGTTGAAAAAAGATCTGTCTTCTAATCGAGCAATATTTTTTACCAGTCATTAAAAATTACATAACAGGAGTCCTCTATTATGCGGAGAATTCTCGTGCTTGTATGCGTCTTGCTCGTCATTATTTATACAGTGCCCTCCTTCAGCCAGGAACCCACGAAAGTCGAATTCGATGATATGATCCCGAAAGAAAAAATCGAGGAATTCCAGCATCTTCTTGTTATGGGGATCAACCAGCCCTTCAGCAAGGGCTTCAACGAGATTTCGCCATTGTTTCTCTACACCTGGTTCGGCGATAATTTTCAAAACAAGGATTTCTACATGCAGTTTACGCTGCAAACAACCAGGATATACCTGATAGCCGCCATGAAGACAGACCGGATTTTTGCCGGCATCAAGCCTATGGTGGAGCACTCCACGTTTGCCTCTTTTCGCTCCTACAACAGGGGCTATAACGACAGGTTCCGGCAGTTCGGCGGCAACAACGCGGGAATCGGCGCCTTCTTCCAGTATAACTGGCTCCGCATTTTATCGACAAAACTGAATTTCCACACTTCTTACCATTTTTACAGGCTCATTTTACTGACCGAAAACGAGAACAAGTATCCGAACATGCCGAAGCGGCACTGGCAGGTCAAACCGGGAATTGAAATTCTGCTCTCCGACGTAAAGGAAACGAGTTTAACGCGGGTCAAGCATGGCTACCTCGTGCGGGGGGAATACCAGTATGCCCGCCGTGTCGGCTATGGGACCTGGTACGATTATGACCGTCTGTGGTTCAGGGAAAAGGTGGACGGTAAGTGGCTGCCTCCAACAATGGCAATAAATCAATGGACAGAGGGTGTCTGGTATAAATCAACCGTCCGTGATACCCATCGCCTCTATTTCAACCTCGGGGCCTATTACAACTTCAAGCATGACATCAATCTTCACTTTGATTTCAACGGAGGCTTTTTCAAGGGAGTAGACCGGAACAATGCCGAACATATCGGCTACATGCAGGCCGACTACGCTGTCATGCCCGGTTATGCAGATACGGAATTCTACCACAACTTCTACCTGATATCGCGTTTACAGATCGGATTCCCGATTCCCTTCTGGGACGCCAGGATACAGCCCGGTTTCAACGTTCTGTATATGCCTAAAACGAACGATGTCGTCGGACAGGGTAGGGGAATGTATGTAATGGGACAGGGAGCGCTGATGTCATACCGCATGCTGGCGCTGAACGGGTATCCGAAACGGTTCTATACCAGCGTATCATGCTCCTTCTCGCTTAAGCTGGGCGACCTCCTGCCGCTCTTCATCGATTACGCCTATGGCATTGATGCTGTTCGTGCCAAATCGGCGTACAAGCTGTATACGAACCGGCTGAACCGCGGATGCCATGAGCTTAATGTGCTCGTGGTCATGGCATTCGGAAGTAATGCGGAAAAGAAAGAAGATATTAGATAGAAAGAAATAATACAATGTTAGTCATTGATACGGTGATTTCGTGAACATTTAGTGGCACCATTGTTATTTTTGCTCTTTTAGATGTTTTAATGTTAGTATGTTTTCAGAGGTGATTGAACAGTCTGAATATTTTATGCAGATCATTGATTTCAATAATAAAACAGGAGGTCTTTATGATGCGGAGAATCTTCGTGCTTATAAGTCTAATCCTTATTCCTTTTTATGTTGCACCTGCCTTAAGCCAGGAAAAAGAACTGAAAGATGTTGAAATTGATGAACTGGCACCGAAAGAAAAAATCAGGGAATTTCAGCATGTCCTCGCGTTAGGCATCAACCAGCCTTTCAGCAAGGGATATGACAAGTATTCCCCGCTGTTTTTTTACGGATGGTTCGGGGATAATTTCAAAAATAAAGATCTTTACATGCAGTTTACCCTGACCACAACCAGGGTGGCCTTTATAGCGGCAATGAAGACAGACAGAATATATGCCGGGATCAGGCCGCTTCTTGAGCACTCGACTTATTCGGCGTGGAGATCGTACAACAGGGGAAATAACGATTCACTCCGGATGTTCGGCGGCAACAATGCCGGGGCGGGAGTATTCTTCCAGTACAACTGGCTTCGCATTCTGTCAACGAAGGTAACTTTTCATGCGTCATACCATTTTTACCGGATGATACTTCTGGCGAGCAATGAGAACAAGTATCCGAACATGCCGAAGCGGCACTGGCAGGTCAAGCCGGGAATAGAGGTGCTACTTGCCGATGTAAAAGAAACAAGCCTGAACAGGGTCAAGCACGGCTACCTGTTCCGGGGGGAATACCAGTATGCCCGCCGTATCGGCTACGGTACCTGGTATGATTATGACCGGATGTGGTTCCATGAAAAGCTTAATGGCAAATGGGTGCCGCCAACGGGTATGACCGAAGGTGTGTGGTACAAGTCGAAGGTGCACGACACCCACAGGATCTATTACAATGTGGGGGCCTATTATAACTTCAAGCATGACATCAATCTCCTGTTCGATTATTACGGTGGATACTTCAAGGGAGTTGACCGGAACAACGCGGAGCAGATCGGATATATCCAGCAAGACCATGCGATCATGCCCGGTTATGCCAGCACTGAGTTCATGCACAACTTTTACATGATCGGCCGCCTACAGCTGGGTTTCCCGATACCCTTCTGGGACATGAGGATCCAGCCTGGTTACAATGTCCTGTATATGCCCAAAACGAACGAGGTCGTCGGGCAGGGACGGGGGCTCTATTTCATGGGCCGCGGAGGGCTGATGTCATACCGCATGCTGGCCCTGAACGGCTATCCCAGGAGATTCTACACCAGCGTATCATGCTCCTTGTCAATGCGCCTGGGTAATCTCCTGCCGATATTTATTGATTACGCCTACGGCATCGATGCTGTCAGATCGAGATCGTCAGTCAAACTGTATATGAACAAGCTGGAGCGCGGGTGCCATGAATTCCAGGTGATGGTCCTTATGGCCTTCGGCAGCAATATTGATAAAAAGAAAGATGAAGAGGAGAAGCCGGTCAAAAAAGGCGGCAGATAAGGGATTTGATGATACAACAGCCGTCCGGGGCTCAGTGAAGGACCGGACGGCTGTTTTTTACCGATAACTATCATATATTATTTAATGCAGTCTATAGCGAAACTTATAATTGTCAGTTTCTGAAGAAACCCGCATAATAAAAATCCTACAAATATGAGATTTTGTCCTACAATAAAATAAGAAAACCGACATAGTATTAATCAGACTTAAGCTGATAGACAGAATTAAAATATCAGTGTATATTCTATTATGTTAGATTAACTGATTAATTGGTGTTGATCCCGAAGACAGGTCAATACCAAGACCAAAATTCTTCATATTTCCCAAACCCCCTTGGCAACAAGGGGGTTCCCCCCTTTCATACCGGTATATTTTCTGATGTGCTGCATACCAAAATTGGTTCACTGCTTATTTGAAGTATAAATGTAAAGATAATTATTGATATTACCGATTTCATTAATATGAAAAGGTATATCGTTATTGTATTTTTAATATGCGTCGGTATCGCGGGCGCTATATTTGCATATCTGAATATTTCATCGAATCAAGCCGGTGATGATCCGGTCAGGCTGGAAGATTCAATAATAATCCATGGTATAAAAATGACTTCCGATACTCCTCCGGCTGAAAGTGAGGAGGAGGCTGACGGCCAGATCATATATGACGACGCCTTCGATGACACCATCATAGACTATGATAGCATGAAAAAGCAAAAGGGCAATGTACAGCCCGCCGGACATGAAAAAAATGATTTTAACAGGCTCCGCGCGAAGGATAAACGGTGGCACCTCCGACGTTACAAGATAAAAAGGAACGACAATCTCTGGAGAATAGCAAAACAATTCGGCATTCATCAGCATTTAATAATCAGCATAAATAGAATAAACGATCCTGATATGCTTAAACCGGGAAAATATTTAAATGTTCCCACCAGGAAGGGGATATACTACCAGGTCAGAAAAGGTGATTCAATAACCAGGATCGCGAGCAGTTACAAAATAACGGCCAGGAGCATCGTGGTGCATAATCGGCTGAAGGGAAAAGTAATACGGTCAGGACAAAAGTTATTCCTTCCTGATGCTTCTGTGAGGCCGGAAGCCGTTTCAATCGCTGTTAAAAAGAAAAGAATTTCACCATCTGTCATTGCCGGGATAAAAAATTTCAGGTGGCCCCTTCGCGGTAGGATTACATCGGGTTTCGGGAACAGGATGGATCCTATTTATGGCCAGCGTCAGTTCCATTGCGGCATTGACATAAGCGCAAATGTAGGGACACCGATACGAGCAGCTGCGGCGGGCAGGGTTATCTTCAGCGGCTGGAAGGCGGGATACGGTAATTGCGTCATAATCCGCCATGACAATGGATATATAACCGTATACGCCCATAATTCAAGAAATCTTGCGGAAATTGACGAAGAGGTAAAACAGGGTTCCGTTATTGCTCGCTCCGGCATGACCGGGGCCGTGACCGGGGCGCATCTTCATTTTGAAATACGAAAATATGTAAACCCGTTAAATCCATTGAGGTTTTTACGATAAATGAAAAAGAAGGCCGCTTCATTGGCAATATTGTTCCTTCTTGTCGCTCCGGCACGTTCCGCAGTAATGGTTAATGCCAGGGACACGAGGATGAAAGTTTTTTTTTCAATGACTGATAGGGAAGGCTGGTACGCCGTCCAGAAAGGTAAAATTATATCATACTCATCGAAAGATGAATATGACCCGAAAGACCTATTTGGAAGGGCACTGGACAAGAGCAAGGCGACAGTACGTCTCCATGACCCCGAAGGGATCAATGAGGGCGATATTCTTTACGTGATAAATGACAAGAACCTCATAACGGCAAAAATGACCGTACGAACCGTATTTACAAGCTTATCATTCGGCCCCATGCTGGTCGGTTACGGCAACTTCAGGCTCAGTTCTGTCGGGGACAGGGTAATTCAACGCGCGGAGGATGATGAATCAAGGTATGCGTACATCTATAAGGCGCGGGGCGACTACTATGAAAATACAGGGAGCCAGGGTGAAGCGATACGGGAATATAAGAAAGCCCTGCATGCAGATAAAAACAGTCCCGGCGCTCATCTGGCCCTCGGTCTCGTGTACCTCAAGCAGGGGCTTGATCAGTTCGCCCATCGCGAGTTTTATAAAGCCTACCGCAACATAAACAGGCTTTATGATAACGCGGATAAATACCTGCTTCTGGAAAGTATGGCGGAAATAAATTTCAGGCAGGCATACGAGTCATTTATTCCGCAAAAGCTTAAGGAAAAATACCGCGCCGAAGGCATAAAAGCATGCAAGGAGGCGTTGAGGATATATCAGAAATCTGAAAAGATGTACTATTACCTTGGAGTATTCAGCTTCCAATCATCAAATCCTGATGATAAAGCGGCGAAGGATTATCTTTTAAAAGTAATCGACCTTAACCCGGTTCATGCAAATGCTTACGTCGCACTTTCTGAATTATATTATCGGCATGAAAACATGAATAAGGCACGCATGTATGCAGAAAAAGCGATCGATGCCGACCGTGCCAATAAGCGGGCGCAACAGATGATCAAGTTTATCGAATCCAGAGAACAGGTAAAGCAATAGAATCCACGATGCAATGTATACAGACGCAATTTATTGATTCCCGTGAAAGCGGGAATCCTTTTTTGAAGTTCACGCATGCATGTCTGACGGAATAATATAACTCCATCGCCGGATATCCGGTTCATCAAGCAGGTTTCCGTATCCCATGCTCGAAATCCGGGATCGCGGGTAAAAAATACATACTTAATTTTCTTGACATTTTATAGACATACTGTAATTTATTTTTGGGAATAAATCTTCTATGATCATTTATACGTTATTTTTCTGCCTTCTCACGTCCTTTACACTTCATGGCGTCATTATCGGATTATACATCAAGAACAAGGATCAGATCTATTTTTACTGGTTCATAGCTACCGTCGCGCTCAACATGGGCCTGGCCCTGGCACTGATAATAATTTCATTGAACAGGCCTGACCTGATCCGGCAGCTGAATCTAAAATTCTTTTTCTGGCTTCTTTCCGGTTTTGTCACGCTGCTGCTTCTCTGCCTGAAAATAGCAATCTTCAGGAATATCTATAAAAGAAGCCTGGACCCGAAGTGGTATCACTTCAATCATTTCGGCAAGAAAGTCTTCGAAAAAGGAATTGTAAAGCAGGTCGAATTCCTGGGAATATTCGGTTCCCTTCCTTTTTTCCTATTTATCGGCGCTTTTTTTGTGTCTCGTCTCATTAATATGATGCTGTATGGCCACATGTGAGAGGAGGAATTGGATGAAGGTGCGAATTGATGATATTGTCGTCAAAAGAAGAATACGTACCTCAACGGGAGACCTGTCATATCTCATGGAATCGATAAGCAAGTTCGGGCTCCTCAACCCGATCAACGTGACCGAAAATTATGAACTCGTTGCGGGCTTCAGGAGACTCGAGGCATGCAGGGAGCTTGGCATGACTGAGATTGAATGCAATGTGATGCCCGTGCTATCAAAGTTCAACAGGCTTCTTGTTGAAGCAGATGAAAACCTGACGCGGAAGGACCTCTCGATATCAGAGATAGAACGCTACGAGGATGAAAAGCGTTACCTCCAATCAAGCGGATTTGAAAGGATCAGGCTCTGGTTCATCCGGTTATTCAAGATTATCATGGAATGGATCCACCGTGTTATTCTCGGGAAGACTGATTGACCCGGGTACGGCTAAAACGTGATATGATTTCGATATGGTGAGTGCAGGGGAACATGTCAATCAGGGTGAGCCTTTCCAGCGCATAATCTCCCGCGATAAAATCCCGCGTGTCACGCGAAAATGTTGATGGATTACAGGAAACATACACGATCGCTGCCGGCTCCATGCCCATGATAGTCTTACGCGATTTTTTATCTATCCCGGCCCGGGGAGGATCGGCTATGATCAACCCGGGGCGAATGCGTCCCGCATTCAGCCTGGATGATGGTATGGCCAGAAACCTTACATCGGGAATGCGGTTCAGCCGGGCGTTGTGAATGGCCCATCGAATGTTTTCGCCGCTGATATCAATCCCGGTGCAGGAAGAGGATGACCCGGCGAGGGCCAGCGTAAAGAAACCGACGCCGCAGCCAACATCAAGGAGCGTTTGATCCTTCATGGTACCGGCATACTCCCTGACAATTTCCAGCATGCGATCCCTGAGAAAGCGGTTTGCCTGAAAAAATTGGCCTATTCCCCGTTCGAACACGAGGCCGCCTGCATGTTCCACGATAACAGGGTCTTCCTCGAAAGAAGTTATTACCCGGGTGAAAGCGTCAAGTGCTATACGGGAATTATCCGGTAACCGATTGTTATTCTTAAGCCATGCGTTCAGTTCTTCAGCCATGAGGAGGCATCCGGTATCCCTGATGGAGACGAGCTCATTGCTCTTTCTCCGGTAAAAGCCGGGGCACCCGCCTGCAGCCTTTATCGTGCCGTGGCTTCTATAATTATACCGTCCGGCATGCACTATATCGATGCAAGGCCTGTTGTCAGCAGTGAGACCGGCAATCCTGCCAAGATTATCCTCGATGATGGCTCTCTTGTATTCAAGTTCGCGTTCATAGGGCACATGAAGGTAGCTGCAGCCACCGCATTCTGTGAAATGAGGACATCCGGGCGGCAACCTTTCACCGGATTCTTCAATGACGCTTGTAATTGAACCGAAGCTGAAATCCTTTTTTTCGTCTGTCAGGGACGCGGAAATTGTTTCTCCCGGAATACCGTAGGGGACCAGGATTGCTTTGCCCTCATGACGTCCCAGGCAGTAGCCTCCGTAAATAGCTTTTTCAAGGGTAATGAGGATCGTTTTATACTGTCTGGTCATAACGCAAAAATGACACCGAGTCAGATAATATATTGGCGGCAGTCAAATATTATCAATCACGGTAGATAAAATATTTGACAACCTCCTGTCAGTAGTTTCTAATAAAAGTTAAGCATAACTGCCCGGTTAACAGTCAACATCTTTCCGGGTAAAATTTTCAAATATCAGGAAAAACATACGATCAGGCTCCACTATGAGAATTATCCTTACATCAATCAGCATAATCACCTTTTTGGCCATACTTTCATGCTCAAAAAAAGGGGATCCCGAAAAAGAACCTAATAATTCCTTTTCAACAGCCAGTGAAATCACACAGGATGAAAGGTTCATGGGGTTCATGGGGAGAGCAAATGACAGGGATTTTTACCTGATTCATGTAAAAAGCAGGGGTATACTGGATATTCAATTGTCGGGCGTCAAAGGAATCAACCTTGCCATGAAGATATGGAAGGGAGGAGAAGAGCCTAAACTTATAAAATGGATTGATGATAACAGGAAGTCTTCCCCGGAACGCATTGCGAATGTATCGGTGACCCGGGGTGATTATTACATAGAGATATGTCAGAGCGACCGCGATCAAAAGAAAGCCGATAAAGAGAATGCCTATGAGCTTATGCTGAAAAGCCGCGAGGCCATTTCCGAGGAATCTGAACCGAACGATTCAAGGGATGATGCGGACACATTGCATGTCGACAGGGAATTAATGGGATATTTTTCTCCCGCATACAACAGGCTCGGTGAGGATAAAGAGAACCTCCACCGCGAGGAAGACTGGTATGCCGTTGACGTGAATCTGAAATCCGATGCACCGCAGCTTATGGATGTGTCCCTTTCGGGTGTCAGCGACGTCAACCCGGTGATTTGCCTGTATAATGCTGACGGAGAAACAATTACAATGTCCGATAACGGAGGCCCGGGAGAGCCTGAATCGATCAGCGGGGCAGGTATCAAGAAATCGGGCACGTATTACATAATGATTGCGTCAAAAGGGTACACGTCTAACAACGAGGAACCCTATTCACTGAAAGTAACGGTAAAGGAGCATGATTCCGGCATAGAGATGGAACCGAATAACGATTTTGAAGCCGCTAATTCAATTACGAATCTAATAAGCGGGAGAATCAATTCAAAGGACGATAAGGACTTTTTTCTGTTTGATGTAAACGGGGGAGCCGCATACCGGATTGAAATCCGGCCCCCGGATGATATGGATGCCATAATTTCACTGTATAACGAGGACCGGGAGAAAATCATTGACATCAATAGCGGCGGGAAATACAAAAAAGAAGTATATCCAAACTTTTATACGAATGAAGATTTTTACATCTCTGTATCGTCCAGGTCAGGCGACAAGGTGCCCGCGGGTGAATACGTGCTTTCCGTGACCACCCTCAAAAACAGTGAAAATCAGGAGCGCGAGCCTAATAACGAGCTGTCCCAGGCCAACAGGATCTCCGCTAAAACAGTATCCGGGTTCACGTCATACCGGGGTGACAGGGATTATTTCCTTCTCACCTGCGATTCGAGAATAAAACAGAAATTCGAGATAGAAGGCGTCAGGGGAGGTGCCATCAAGGTATCGGTCACTGACCCGCTGGGATACATAATAAAAAGCGTGGACGTGCAGGGCGACCGCAAGATGATTTTCAGCGAAATGATTGACAGGAAAGGCTATCTTGTAATAGAAGCCATGACTGAAAATTACGATAATCCGTATACCGTCAATCTCAGAGGTGCCCAATGAAAACCGTATCGGTTATTCTTGCTGCCGCGTTAGTGCTGTCGATATCCTTTTCGTGCTCAACGACAGTGAAGAAGGAGAACAGTGACGCCTATCGTATGCCTGATAAATACAATTTCCGTTTCATCGGCAGGGACACTGAAATTGACAATCCCGATAATGACCGCAGGTCGTATTACAAGCTCTATATCGACAAGGCCGAGGAAGGAAGGACCATTACCGGCCTTGAATCACAGCAGAAGACGTATGAGGCAACCCTTCCGACGAACAGGCATTTGATCACTTTTGAAAAATGGGTCCTTGACCAGAAGACCTCGCGATATGTAAAGTTGAACAATATCGAGCAGCCCAAGCCCAATTTCATTTATTTTGATGTCCCGGAGAACAAGATTGTTATTATAGAATTGAAAACACTGAAAGATGGAACGGCTGAGGTGAAGGTGGATTACGAAAGGAAATGATTTTTAATGAGATTAAGATAAAAAAGGCGGGGTGATCCAACCCCGCCTTTTTTATTGCGTGCTAATCAATCATACTGCTGTCATGGCGTTCTTTTCTGGATATCTTGCTGGCATAGAAGCTTTTCATTGCCGCGAGGGGAATGTCATACTCCTGTCTCGCGTTCCACATGATAAAACCTTTTATCCCTGAATCATGTATTCCCTTGAGCTGGTCCTGAACATATTTGTCGAAGGGTATGCCCGCCATTTTCATTTTAAATGCCTGGATGTAAGTAACGATCATGGCATTCTTGCTTCTTGTTTTTGCGCGTAAAGAAGTCTCATGAACGGTAAAATAAGGATTTCCATAGAATTTCTTGCTCCATGTGTAGTGGGAAGGATAGGCCATTGGACATATCACGTCAACAACACGGTCGAGGCTCTCGATATTCTGGCCGATTATATCGTCCTTGTTGAGGGGGATACGACCGAAAACATCAGCGGC
>CAZZHU010000096.1:0-16234 GCA_964654045.1 uncultured Leptospirales bacterium | reverse complement strand
CGGCCCGGTGCACCTGGCCAAGGCTGGCCGCGGCAAAGGGCACTGATTCAAAGAGAGCGAAAAGCTTTTCCGGCGGCGCTCCCAGCTCGGAGGTCACGACCTTCCGGATCAGCGCCCGGTTCATCGGCGGCACCTGGCTCGCGCTTTTCGCCAGCTCCTTCCGGAACGTTTCCGGAAGCAGTTCGAGCTCCATTGACATCATCTGCGCAAACTTCAGGGGCGCGCCCTTGAGCATGCCCAGGGCATTGAAAAGCATAACGGCGATATCCTCGTCATTCCGCTCCTTGCATTCCTTCCCTTTCTCATCAGACAGGAATGGCTTTTTCGAAAGGTACCCGAGCTTCTTGATTCCCGCCTTCGCGGTGGCCGCTCCGATAATTCCGCTCCTGGCTAATTTACCGGAAGGTATTTTTTTCTGTTTATCCTTTTTATCCATTCCCGTTACCATTCCTGGTTCCGTTCAGCTGTTGCTTGAAAAAGTCTTTAAAATCGTTCCCTGCTGAAAAGAGCTTTGTGATGCCCTGGACATTGCCATAGATATGGCTCCTGAATAAAAATGACAGGATATCCGTTACCTTGATTATTATCCCGCTCTTTAATACCTCCACAATGATATCAAGGGTCATGTCAATGAGCTGACTTGTATTGGAGAAGCCTTCTGATTCATCATTCAGCCAGTAGAGGATCATGAGGCTCGAGTAATCCCAATAGAGATTATTGATAAAGCCCTTGAAGGGGTGCTCCATAATTTCTTTTTTTTCAATTGCCGATCCAATAAAGCCGCCCACCATCTCCGTGAAGGTATCCTTAACAGGCGTAAATTCCGCGAAGGTGCGCAGGGGCGAATCGAACATCATTTTGTATGCCATGAGAACAAACTCCCTGTCCTTGATATACAGCCCCAGCAGCGACTCCAGGTGGGACTGGAGCTTTTCTTTGAGAGTGAAGGTATCAAAATCCGGTATAGCGGCAATTTCCAGGGTAAGTTCCCTCTGTTTTTCCAGAAAATAGGCATAGAGGATCTTTTCTTTTGTGGCAAAGTAATTATAGATTGTTGCAGTTCCAACGTCAGCCTGATTTGCTATCTCCTTCATGGTAGCAGCATGAAATCCCTTATCAGTCATGATATCCACAGCCGCTTCCAATAACTTCTTTCTTATTTCATCCTGTTGTTCTTTTGATACTTTCATTGTAATCCTTATATAATAATCACTATATATTAATATCATTTATTATTAATATAATATATAGTATTTTCATATTAGTCAAGTGCTTTTACAAAAATATATCATAAATGATTCGATTTCATATTTTTTATTCTATGCCAAATTATGACATTTGGAAAAAAAGTGTACAATAGTTTAAGTCCCATCCTCAAAAGAACGGGTCTTAAACTGTTCATGAGGCGGGATTTCCCGCCTCATGTTATGTAGAGGCAGATTGCTGCCCCGGGCCATGACTCTGGAATCCAGGAAAATGCATCAAACAACCAACAGCTTCAATTTGAACATTCTTTTACATGCCGAATATATTAAACGATTGCTGCTGTAAAAATGGATAACTCCCGAGATGCTTATACCCGGCTTCATTCATTTCATTACGTATAACCCCCTCCTCCAGAGAATGGCCGATCAGGTTCCGAAGGAAGCCGAGCTTATCAGGATCATAATCAATTATTACAACTCTACCGCTCTTTTTCAAAACCGATCTGAGTTTTAAAAAATAGTTCACCCTGTTTGTCATATCATGGTACGTATTGCGGATGAAAATGAGATCAATAGTTCCGGGTTTCAGCTTTGAGTCATCAAAGGTTGCCAGGACAACTTCAATATTTACGATACCCTTTTCCCCTGCCGTCTTTCTTATATAATCAACGCTTTCTTTGCTTATATCAACAGAATAAACCCTGCCGCTTTCGCCGACTGCCTCCGAAAGCTTATAAGAAAAGTATCCGCCACCGGCGCCGATATCCGCGACAACATCGCCATTGCCCAGGGTTAAATACGGAATGACGTTGATTGAACTTCTGTCTTCTTTTTCCGCCAGCTCATTGAAATGAGCAGGGCCTGAACACCCCGATTGAATTACTGTTATTGCGCTAACAGTTAACGAAGCAAGTATCCCGATAATTCTTTTCATGATATTCTCTCCTGTATATTTTTTCCGGATCAAGCGTTTTTAAGCATAGCAATTCTCCCTGAACCAGGCTATGGTATCTGATAGTGTTTCATCAAGCGGCCGGAATGTAACCCCCAGCTCTTTTTCGGCCTTTGATGAATTATACCGGAAATTTTCCTGAAGCCTTTTAATAATCCCGGGCTTCAGGGGGGAGGGTTTCCCCCTGATCGCATGTATAAAGGTCAGCAATCTCGCGATCATCAGGAGTTTACCCGGCGAGATGGTTTTTTTCAGGGGCGGGTTCCCCGTGATATCGGAAAGGATTGCAAATATTTCTGAAAACAAATACTTTCTTCCGCCGATGAGGTATCGTTCACCGCTCCTTCCCCTGGTAAGTGCCTGAACCGCGGCATACGCGACATCCCGGGCATCAACGATCCTGTGTGAACCCGGGAAAATAAATTTCGTTTTTCCCATCAGGTAATTGATAATAATAGCACCGGTCGGCGTGGGCCCCCTGTCTCCGGGGCCGAGCATCACGGTGGGCAATAGTGTTATTATCCTCACCGAAGGATTGGCGCCGGCAAATTCATTTACCGCCTGTTCCGCCAGCACCTTGCTCTTGAAATAGGGATCTTCTGTTTCCGGGTAAGATGCCCTCTCATCCACCTCATCACTATTCACGGTATCAAGCACCGCAGATGAGCTGATATATATTATGTTGCCAATAGCATTCTTCCGGGCTGCCTCGAGCAGGGCTTTTGTCCCGTTGACATTAACATTCAATAAAGCCGACTCATCACCCTTGCGATAGTATTCCCCGTAAATCGCGGCAGCGTGAATCAAAACATCAAATCCATGCAAACCGCCGGAGAACCGGTCAACCTCTTCCAGTGTACCTTCGATTAACGCCACTTCGGGGCCGAGTATTGTTTTTCCTCTTTCCCGTGATCTGACAAGGGCCGTTACACTGTGTCCCTTTTTAAGCAATTCGCTGGTTATACTGTTGCCCAGCAAACCCGTAGCTCCTGTAATTAAGACTTTCATGTTTTTTACCTCCTATATTGATAACCAAACGTTTGGTTATATTTATGCCCGAAGATGTTCACCATGATGCGTTAAAAAAACCTTTTATTTATGTGATTGAAGATGTGATTTTTTAAAGGATTCTAAAAACTGAAGAAAAACAGCATCTTCCTTGTAATCATAATAACCGCAGAATTTTTCCTTTAAAACAACAAACATGACAAAAGGAATAAAGCCGGTAAAAAACTCATGGACGAAAAATTCCTGCCGGTTCTTTTCAAGAAAACCTTTTTTTGATTTATAGCTGTCCGTGTGCATCTTTAATTCATTATTAATGGTCATTTCCGCGCACTTAAAAAGAAAACTGCTGCACTCACTGTTTTTAAGGGCTTCCATTACCATCACGGAAAGAATTCTCTTTCTATCTTCTATGAACTGTATTTCCCGGCCAATTTTTATCGCAATGCCGTCTTCAGCAGCGTCATTGGAGCCTGGATCATGAGATGACGCTATATGGTTATTCAGCTCAACGATTATATCCTTGAATAATGCTTCAATGATATGATTCTTGCTTTTAAAATGATAATATATAGTCGCCTTATTGATGCCGGCCTTCTGCGCTATCTCCTCCATGCCGGTTCCATCAAATCCTTTTTCCGAGAATAACTCTTCCGCGACCTGGAGAACGCGCTTCCGGGTAATATCGCCGCCGCTTTTCGGCATAATCTACCCCCTTTTTAATAACCAACCGTTCGGTTATTTTTAAAATACAATAATCCCATGAAATCGTCAAGTAGGGGAATGAAAAAATTAAAAAAAATGATCATAAACTTAAATAAAAATAACGTCAGGCAAAAAAAACAAGCACCCAGCAGGAGCATTCATGAATGAAGGGATTCCGGTCAGGGAGATTCCCCGCCGAGCCGGAATCAATTACATGCTCTTAAGCCGGGCGATGCGGTCCTCCAGGGACGGGTGCGTCGAGAACAAAGATACCCTCTTCGACGAGCTGATCTTCGCCATGGCGAAGGAGTCCTTCACCTGGGGCACGGCTGCCGCCTGCTGGAGACGCTGGAGCGCCGAAACCATGGCCCCCGGCGACGTGATGCGCGCGGCGCCCGCGTCGGCCCGGTATTCCCGTAACCGCGAAAAGGCCGCCAGCGGAATGGATGCCAGGAGCATGAGGACGGTCTCCAGCACCATGACGGTAATGATATAACCGAAAAATCCGAGGCCGCCCTCGCCGTCGTCACCGCCAAGGAAACTGTCGAAAGCCCGCGCTATGATCCTGGCCAGGAACATCACCAGGGCGTTTGCCACGCCCGCAAGGAGGGTCATGGTCACCATGTCGCCGTTTGCTATGTGGCTGACCTCGTGGGCCGCGACGGCCTCCACCTCGCTCCGTTCCATGGACGAGAGAAGGCCCGTGGAAAAGGCCACCAGGGATTTTTTCCTTGACGGCCCCGTGGCAAAGGCGTTGGGTTCAGCGGACTCATAGACGCCCACCTCGGGAACGGCCGGGAGGCCGGCCTGGCGTGAAAGGCGGGCAACCATCTCATATATTTCACGGCCCCGGTAATCCTGCATGGAACCGTCCAGGAGCTGTATATTGTAGGCCCTCTTTGCCATCCAGCGGCTTATGGCCAGGGAGATAAAAGCGCCGGCCATGCCGAAAACGCCGCTGAATACCGCGATCCCCCAGGCGCCGGCAAGCCGTATGCCCAGCATGGGCAGCACCACGTTCAATATAAGGCTTACCGTGAGAACCACGAGAATATTAGTAAGCAGAAACAAACCTATTCTTTTAAGCATGGACATACACCTCAAAATAATTAAAATGTTATTGCTTCATTAACCAAATCCGCATTGCGGCCGCCCGGATCCAGTCAGCATCCGCCTGTTTAAACAAGATATTAGTTCACAAGAAAAACGACAAGTAGTATGGTTACAATGTGAGAAAAATTTACGGTAATCAGCCATAACCGGCAGGATCCATGGGGTAATGACTGCCATTTCTTTATTTTATTCTCCTCACCAGGACCTTGTCGATCCTGTTGGCATCCATGTCAACAATCTCGAAAGAATAGTCTCCATAGTTAAGCGTTTCCCCTGTTTTGGGAATACGGCCGATCTGCTCCATGATAAATCCGGCCAGAGTATTATGGGTCCCCGCTCCGGTAATATCCAGCTTGAAATGCTCCATAAAATCATCGACTGAAATCATCCCGTCAACAAGGTAACTTCCGTCTCTGCGCCGGGTGATTTTTGGATTCTCCTCTTCGGAAATCTCGGGCACCTCGCCCACTATCTCCTCAATAACATCATGCAGCGTTACCAGGCCGGTTACCCCGCCATACTCATCGATAACAAAGGCAACATGTGATTTATTGATTTTAAAGAGCTCAAGCACCTTGAGAGGGCTTATGCTTTCAGGGGCGTACACCGGCTTTTCAATATGGCGCGTCAGCGACTTGTACTCACCCCTGATGATTTTCCTCAAGACATCCCGCGTTTTTATCACCCCGACAATATGGTCAAGGCCGTTTCTGCAGACCGGAAGGTACGGATAATCCCCAAGTTCAATTATCCTGTCCTTTATTCTTTTCGCCGTATCTGTTATCTCTACATATTTTATATCCGGTCGCGGGCTCATGATGGAGGAGATCCTGTTTCCATGGAGATCGATAACCCCCTCGACCATTTCAACCTGCTGTTTTTTTATCAGGCCAAAGGCTTCTCCTTCCTTAATCAGAAGCTTTATTTCTTCTTCTGTTACAGGCGGCTCTTCACGGTTAACGGTTTTTGAACCCATAACATTCATCGCGAGGTTGGTGATTACCGTAAAAAGGCGAACCAGCGGCATGAATATGATGGATATAACCTTCATGGGGTATACGATAAGGGACGCGATGCGCTCAGGCCTGCCGAGTGCCATGCGCTTGGGTATCAGTTCCCCGAAAAGTATCGTGATGAACGTTATTGAAACAACAATGATCAGAGTACTGAGAAAATCCCCATATGCCGCAAGAGCCGGCACTGCCATGAAGTACGACCGGAGGCTTTCAGCAATTGTCTCCTCGCCATATGCCCCGGACAGGATGCCGATCAGCGTAATGCCGATCTGAATCGTAGAAAGAAACGCGGTGGGTGATTCAACGAGGCCCAGCACGGCCCGATATGACGCATGCCCCTCGTCAGCTTTGTTTTTTAACCTCTGCTTCCGTGATGACACCACCGCCATTTCCGACAATGAAAAAAAACCATTCAGCAGTATCATGGAAAAAATAATTATTATAGCAACTGCTTCATTTGGCATAACAATGTAACCCTCGTTGTCAGATCATGACATTCAGTACATAAGTTCCCAATAGCTTACATCCCGTCTCACCCGCCGGAAACCGGATCAAAACTTTTACGTGAGACATCATAGCTTTTCTATCGTATCAAGAAATGCCGCTGCGGGATGTGCTCCCGCGAGCTCGAGTTTATCGTTGAAAATAATCTTCGGCACGCCGGTTACATGATGCTTTATCGCCAGGGGCATGAAGGCATTCGCGTCTATCATATCGGCCCTGATCCTCTCGTTCTCCATCGCAAGCCTGTGGGCGGTCGCCACGGCCGACGGGCAGAGGGGGCAGGTAAGGCTCACAAAAACCTGTATATGCACATCCTTCGACACCGCTTTCACCCGCTTCAAAATTTCATCCGGGAGGGGTTCCCGCCTGCCGGATAACTCGATGATAGCGCCCATGAAGGAGTTAATTTCGTATCCGCCGGGAAGGCCGAAAAACCTGATGCCATCGTCGTTCCCCCCGGCGCCGAGCAGGACGATCGCCGGTATCTTGTCGATGCCGTATTTCTCCGCCAGCGTGCCGTCAGCGACAAAATCATGGACGGCGACCTTGAGCTTGTCTCCCAGGGAGCCCATCTCCTCCACGAACTTCCGCGTATCGCTGCAGACCCGGCATTCGATTTCCTGCGTGAAATACAGCAGGCGCACATCATCCTTCATGGTGCCGAGAATGTTCTTTAATTGCTGCCGAATTTTGTCGTCAAAAAGAGCCATGGCACGCCTCCTTATTCCGTTTTTTTCAAATAGTCGCACGCGGAGAGGGCCGCCTTTGCCCCTTCCCCTCCCGCGATAATGATCTGCTTGAATGGCACGGTGGTGACATCACCCGCGGCAAAGACACCGGCCCTGCTTGTCCTGCACGCGCAGTCCACCACGATCTCGCCGGTGTCGTTCATTTCGACGACCCCCCTGGCAAAACCGCTGTTAGGCTCAAGGCCTATTTCTATGAAGATCCCGTCAGCGGCGACTTCCGTGGACGCGCCGGTCGCTGCGTCTTCAAGCACCACCGATGTCACGGCGTTTTCCCCTTTGATCTCCCTCACCGAGCTTTTATAAACATGGCGCACGTTGCCGAACCCGGCCAGCTTGTCCGTGAGGATTGCATCCGCGGTCAACCGGTCAAGGTTCTGCACGACGATGACTTCCCCGGCGATGGCGGCAAGATCGATCGCGGCCTCCACCCCGGAGTTGCCCCCGCCCGCGACCACGACCGTCTTTCCCGCGAAGAGGGGAGCGTCGCATATCGTGCAATAGGCGACCCCGCGGCCGGTAAGCCGCTGCTCACCGGGAACCCCCAGCTTTCTCCATGACTTGCCGGACGCAAGGATCAGGGTCCTCCCCCGGACGGCCCGCCCGTCATCGAGAGTGATTGTCTTTATCCGCCCGTCCTCGATCGACGCCGCCCCGATGCCCTCGCCATAGCCAATGGTAAACTGCTGAACCTGCTCCCGGAACTTTTCCACAAGGTCGACGCCGTTGATATAGCGATATCCCATGTAGTTTTCGATGGCGGACGTCTCCGAAACCTGCCCCCCCGCGTGCTTGACGATAATGGCGGTGTCAACGCCCTTGCGCATGCAATAGACGGCGGCCGTCAAACCCGCAGGGCCGCCCCCGATGATGGCAACATCATAGGTTCGTTCCGTATCCAGAGGTGTGGCATTTTTTTCATTTAAAAATGAAACCGCGTTGAGGTTAAAATCCATTTCAATCCTCCTTGAAATGAGTATTCCCGCTTCAATTCGATTTCAGATGCCGCTGTTCAAGCAGCGTTTGTGGTTGATAAATATTAAATTCCCGCGTAAAAATTGTCAAATAGTATCCTGCATTTTCAATTACATAATTGATAATCCGGGAATGCATGATATCCCTGACCTCTGTACAGGAAAGGTATTTACCCTATAACCCCATACGATTCCAGGTCAGGTGAGAAATATTCATGAAGGTGGCCTGCGGGATATCGATTCCCCGTACCTGAGCATGACATCAAGCAAAGATGTGTCTATAGTATAATTTCCACTTCAACTGCAGGATAGAACGCAAAGAAGGCGGGGCAGCACGGATCCGCCTTTTCGCATCATCACCGCTTTTTAAATCTACCGCCGCTTTGTTGTGGATCATTTTTATATCCCAGTGCCTTCCAGTCAAGACGTCCCTTTTTTCCATGGCAGTCGTTGCATCGCAGGGCCTTTTTCTTTGGCGGCACCATATGATTGACAGGCCAGTACATTACCGTTATGATCCAGTCGTACGATCCCGAATAAGGCAGATCGGCCGCTTTCATTCCTTCCTGGAATGACTTGTTCCAATCGTATGTGGCCCAATAACCGCCGGGGCCAAATAGTTTGGGGATCAGGATATAGCGTGTTTTTACGTCATAACCCTGTTTACCTTTCATCACCTTGAACGGCATGATTCTTGAGTTTTTATCCCTGATATTTCCGTTTTGACGATTGAGGTCAAATTCCCTGACCGGGTTCACAATTTTATCACCTTCCAAGCATATATCCTGACTTCCATCTGACCAGAGATATACCGGGACCTCATTCCTTACCCATTTAAACTCGCCCTTCTTTTTATCATAGGTGGGCATCCCATGCTCTTTTTTAATGTCCGCCCGGTCCTGCCCGGCAACCGACCAGTCCCACCAGGTCTTTGTCGGTTTTGCTGTAGCATAGTGCGGTATATGACATGTCTGGCATGCCACATGGTCCATGTGTTCATCGATAACCGCGTTTTTATGCACCTTGCCTGAATGACATACATCGCAGCTTAAAGCATTGCCGCCGGTTGCTCGCGAACCGTGCATCTTTCCGATAAATATATGATTGGTGCGATAGTGACACTTCGAACAATTGAAATTATTTTTACCCATATGGACATCGCTGTCCCTGTCAGGCTTGAGAAGGGTTGAATCAATATTGCCATGCTTAACCGCATCCCCCCCGCCTCCAAAGAAATGGCAGGTCCCGCAATTTTTCCTGTTCGATTTACCCGCATTCCTGGCAATGGTCAAATAGTCAGGCGGATTGTACGTCTTGTTTTCGATCACCATTTTTTCCCTGGCGGGATAACCCGAATTGGTGGGCAGTTTCTCATACAATCCGGTGGTATCATGGCACACGAGACAATCGATATTATTCCTGTCAGAAAAGTTAAAATTCTTATCTTTCCAGCCATATCCTGCATGGCAGCTGGTGCACCGCGGCCAGTTTGATGTCAGAGCAATGCAGAAATTATTTATTATGTTGATTTTACCGGCAGATATATATTTCCCGCCTCTTTTAATTGTCTTTTTATCCTGCCATTTCCAATGCCTCGATTGCAATATTTGATCGCCTGCTTCCGGATGGCATTCAAGGCATTGTCGTGTGACATCCTGCGGATTCTTAAAATCACCGCTTATTCCATGATGAGGGGTTGACTTTTCAGCTGTAAAAATTTCCTTTGCGGCAAAAAAGACGCAGCTGATGATCGCAAGGACAGCAATGAAATGTTTCATGATTCTTTCCCCCGAAAACAATAAGTAATAGAATCTTCATGATTGCAGGAAAAAAGTCAAAATCTTTTTACTTGTATTCTGGAATAATCCTGTTTCAGGATTTATTCATAAAAAATATAAAATTATGGAACCAATCTAAGAATCCAGGGTCATACAGTCTAAAATTCAAAGAATGTTCAAATCAATGAATAATATTACAAAAAAAGGAGTCAAAATTATGAGTATGCCGAAAACGTCTCTTGTTATCTTTTTGTCTGTTTTAATGCTTTCAAGTGCGGGTGTTGTTTTTGCCCAGAAGAATGAAAGGCCTTATCTGAGATGCCAGGAAAACTTCAAGGCCATGGACACAGACAATGACGGGAGAGTAAGCCTGCAGGAATTCAATGCCGTAAAGCACCGCCGGGGCAACGCGGATGATATTTTCAAGTCCAGGGATGCCAACAAAGACGGGTTCCTTACAATGGAAGAATTCTGCTCAGGTAAGGGGCGCGGGACCGGCCAGGGAAAAGGCAGGAACAGATAATAGTTTTCTACACAATGATGTTGAGGAAATGAACCAGGCCTTTGATCAATAATCGAAGTAACCGTTATTTCATCAAATTTCTTGCATTTAAAGCCCATGGATTTCCATGGGCTTTGCTTTATATATAGTTTTTGCCGGAACTACTGCAACGCTATAACTCCTTAAGACTGATATTTTTTTAATCGCCGCCCTGCTCCAACTGCGGCCAGCCCCGTCCGGCAAACAGGGCCGCGGAGAATATTCTGTGCCAGCAATGCAATTCTTTTAATAAACGGATGAATTGCCACATCGGTATTATTCAGCAGTTCCTCCCGAGAGCAAACAAGAATCCAATTAATTACATCATTTTCCAGAGTATTTCCTGTAGAGCTGTCCCACCAGAGACATCAGCGCCTCATTCGCTTTAGGGCCGCCGATGTTTGTCGCGATGACTATAGCAAAGTCGCGTTTCGAGTCGATCCATATATGCGCAAGATTCTTTCCATTCGAGCCGCCATGGTAGATTATCGGGTAAGGCGCCCAGGGAACAATCATCTCTCCCCATCCGAGGGCGTATCTGCCGAGTGATGGGGTTCCCGGAGCGGCATTCTTTCGTTCCGGAACCGAGATGACCGGCTTGTGAAGCCTGCGCATCATTTCAGCACTGATGATACGGGGACCACGCTTGCCCTCTCCGGCATTCCATCCCGCCCATAGGGCATAATCAAGGATCGACATGTGAGCTATACCCGCGGGACCGATGATGGGTGGATTGTCGCCGTTGGGGCCGGAGAGAAATGATTTAACAGCGCCGTCCTGCTTGACGTGACCCAGGGGCGCGTCAATCATCCCCAATGACGACTGTGGGCCGAGACCCGCCGTGCTGAGCCTGAGCGGCCTGAAGACCCTCTCGAATATCAACTCGTCCCAGGTCTTTTTCTCCAGACGCTCGATCATCGCGCCGACGATCACGTAGTTCATGTTGGAGTATGCGAATACGCTCCCGGGACGGTTTTCAAGGGGAAGCCCGCACCATTGCCGCACCATCCAGTACCGCAATTCATCGAGGTTACCTTCGCGGGACATCGACTCCCCGAGAAGCCTGCCGAAATTTTCATTGTCGGATGGAATGCCGCTTGCATGAGAAAGGAACTGCTCGATGGTTACCTCCCGCAGTTCAGCATCCATCTTATCTGATAACTCCGGGAAGACCTGAGCAATGGTGGTATTCCATCGCAACGTACCCCTTTCGACATCTATCGCGGCAAGCAGGGCGGTCATGGCTTTCGTGTTCGAGCCAAGATGGTACCGGTCATGCAGTGTCACCGGAATCGCCGCGCCGGACTTTCGCGTCCCGACGGCTCCGGCCGAAATAATGCTCCCGTTTTTAATGACAGCGGCCGCGATTGACGGCAGGCCGTACCGCGCAAGGTAGGGCCTGAGCGTGGCATTGAGAGAATCACGGGCCATGGCGGTCCCTGCGGCCAGGATAATCACTACCGTGAAAAGTGCTTTCGTCAGAGGAATGTTTGCTTTTTTCATTGAATATTCCTGCCCTTATAGTTTCAGATGTCGCAAATTTGAGTATGCCGGAGGGAGATAATGACGATGCATGACGCTTGGCATATGCATGGGAGAATCCTGTTCTTGACACCCGCCGAATAATCCTTATATCATATCCTTCCGGTTCCGCCCGCAAGGTCCTGTCCCCACGATTTGTCAGGATTATCAATAATGCTGCCGAAACCTGCATCGAGCCTAGAAAAGGCAAGTCCTATGTCCAGTATTTTTTCCTGCCGACATGGTCTTCTATTGGTTTGCATTAACATCATTTCGTCCCATTGAGTTAAACTGAATGGGGGTTATTTCCTCCACAACGATACATTAGGCCTTGATTATTGCCTTCTCTATTATATTATTTCAACAAAAGACTTCGTTCAAAAAGGCCTTTTCAGCCGAGACGGTATATTTTCCGACCGAGTACAGATAAAATCATAAATAATAATCGATCCTCGAAAAAAAGTTCGGAAATCCGAAATCGGGACGATCTTGCAAGGAAATTACCATGAATCGGCTTTCGAGACTTATTGCATGGGGAATATTCCTTATCGTATTAGGAATGCAGAAGGGATGTGAAAGTACAAAAAAAAGTATATTCATACCAATTGCAGTCGGCAATGGCGGTTCTGATACTACATCACTGATATCTGAATACCTGCAGAAATCAGGAGCGCCAGGTGCGATTGCGGGGATATTCAAAGCCACGGACCCGCCAATTATCATAACAGAGGGTCATTCGAATATATCATCCTCAACCCCGATGAATGCAGATTTAAGATTCCGAATTGCCAGCAACACGAAAACGCTCACCGCAATGACTGTTCTCATGCATCGCTGATGCTGCCGTACCGGTAATTGATCTGGATGAAACGGATGAGAGCATACGGATTCTGGCCCTGGGGCACCCGATTCTGGGGCTCCCGCTCTATCATTTCATTATTTCATCCCCGACAGCCATCGGTACGATGCGGATTTCTGTAATAATTTTTCTGTTGCGTTTGTAATAAGCAATTCACACTATTGCATTTATAGAAATTTTTCAACACGGCACCCGGAATGATCGAACTGTCACTGAAATATCTGAACCTGATACTTGCCATCGCCCTGATGATATGGGTCGCGCTTCTCCTGGTGCAAAAAAAAGTATCAGCCTTAAAATACTATATCGCTGTTTTCAATTTATCGATGGTATACGTGCTACTCTATCACTGGTCGCTCCGTTCAGGTGCGATCATCCACGTCCCCGGTTTAATCCACAGCGATATCCCGGTCTCATTTGCCATAGGGCCGGTGGTTTACCTGTATATGGTCAGGCTGCTGGGGGTTGACAGGCAATTTAAATTAAGTCACCTCTCTCATTTCATCCCTGTGTTTCTTTCCGCATTCCTCCTCGTCATCCATCATTACCTCCAAAATCCCTTCATGGAATACCAACCGATCAGCCGCCCCATGGCTCAGGACCCTGGCGGTACGCTCATGTATATCCTGGACATCGCCTCCGATATCTGGGTCTCCCTGTATCTGCTGCTGTCCGCGAGAAAGGTCAGATTGTCGATCAACGCCGGCAGGTTTAAGAATATTAAGGAGCTACGGCTGATTTTCTATTTACTGGTGATTGTAGCGGTCAGCTATTGGGCGGTCTGGTTCTCACATTATATCAACAACCATGTCATGCTCGCGATTTTTTCCATAATAAACGGGACGTCGATCCTCGGCTGTGTTCTTTTCAGCCATCGTTACGCGGAACTCACCCAGACGGTGATCAAAGAGCCAAAACCCGCGAGGAAGCCTGAATCCCTGCTCCTCGGCATCGATATCGAGGAAATCACCGGCAGGCTGACGGAATTGATCGAGCGGGACAAGGTCTACAGGGACCCGGGCATCACGCTGCAATCATTGAGCACCATGATTGAGACGAATGCCAGCCGCCTCTCGCTCATACTCAACGAAAGGATGAAAATGAATTTCCGAACCTTCATCAACTACTACCGGCTGAAGGAAGCCATGGACTTGCTTGCCGATGACGATAATAAGACCATCCTGGAAATAGCCTTTTCGGTAGGATTCAACTCAAAGACCTCCTTCAACACACTGTTCTTCAAGGAAACCGGCCTCACCCCCAGGGAATACAGGAAGAAATATTTAAAAAAATACGTTCAACTTTCCTGAACTTGAACGACTGAAGCCCCCTCCGCATACTATATTCATTCCGAAAGAGTGGTTCTGATCAAAGCGGGGTCATTACTTCGCATGTATTCTTAATACACTCGTGATCCCTTCAGCATACAAATAAGCATAGAGGTTTGGGATGAAACGCAATTGCATGCAACTATTGATCCTGGTCTGGTTCGCGGTCCTGGCCGGCACATCCTGTTCCGACATGATACCGGAACAGGCTATGCAATCCTGGAAAAATGAAATGTCCTTACTATTGCTCCCGACCGGCGGAAATTCCCCCAATGGTCAGATTGCTTCTGTGACAACGACTGCCATTGCCGGCAATCTTACGCTCACGGTAGATATAGCGGGGACATCCGCAAAAGGCGGGGGAAATGTATCCGATCAAGGCGATTCAGCGGTAACGGAGCGCGGGTTGTGCTGGAACACCGCCGGTAGTCCTACAATAAGCGACGCACATGCCGCGGACGGTTCCGGGACGGGGGAATTCACCGATGTTTCAATGACCGGTCTTTCCGAAAATACCGCCTATCATGTGCGGGCCTATGCCACCAACAGCCAGGGAACGGCGTACGGCAATGAGATAACCTTTAATTCCGGATGGGCCTTTCACGATACCGTACGTTTCGGCGGATACGTGTTCTACAATGACGGCAATGGCGGCGGACTGGTATGTGCTCAATCCGATCAGAGCGTATTTCAGGCATGGAGTAATGTAGACCAGACCTTACTCGGAACAACAAATCGCTCTATTGGGAGCGGGTTGGCGAATACAAATGCCATTGTCGGGCAAAGCGGACACACCTATAGTGCGGCGCAGGTTTGTCTTGATTATGACGACGGCACCCACAGCGACTGGTTTCTACCGTCCTTTGATGAGATAGGACTCATGTATTCTCATTTGAAAGTAAACGGTATTGGCGGTTTTGCTGATAAAAGCTATTGGTGTTCGTCTGAATATAATTATACCTCTGCGTTAGCAAAATCATTCGTAACCATCTATTACGGCCAGGAGCTAAAAAGCAATAATTGGTGGGTCCGGGCTGTCCGGGCTTTTTAACTCGAGCGCTTACAAGACCTGTCAGCGCTCGAGATTAGCCAGTTCGCAAGCGCACAATGCAACCATTGCAACTTGCGAAGCGGCCCGGGAACTGTTTTCAAATGGCGGTGTATTACAATTCAAAAGCATGAAAAGGTCTTTATTTTTTGATTCTCAAGGATCGAGGCGGATGAAAAAAGCGACATTGACACTATTGATAATCATAGCGGCCGCCGGAGCGGCGCCGTCACAGACCGAAGAAGGGCACAGAACGCTCCTTTTTGATCTGCGATTGGATTCCTGCCCGGCGGAGGCGGGCAAGCGCGTTAACCGGCGCCTGCGTGCGGACCTGGCAAGCCTGCCAAACCTGGCGCTCATCGGGAACGGAGGCGCGCGCTGCCATACGAAGGAATGCGCCGTGGAAGCGGCGCGCCGGGCGGGCGCGCACCGGGCGGTCTACGGGAAGATCGCGGTCAGCACCAGTGTCACGAAGAAGCGCCTCGGAGACTCCGGCGTTGAGCGCTACATCATCAAGGTCGACTCCCGCGATACCTATCGGTTGACGGTCACCCTTATGGACGCCGGAACCGGCGCGACACTCACGACCCTGACCCGGGACTGCAATCTGGAAAGGCTTGACGAAACGGTTGACGCCCTGGCCGCCTCCCTGGCAGCCTATTATGGACCGCGCGAAGTCCCGGAGAAAGAAAAAATTATCGCTGAAACTCCAACGCAACTACTAAGCAATGTTGAAACAATTTTTAACTTCGTTGAAAATAACTCCAAATTACGCGTTGAATATATGCCTTATTGTGCTTGTTTTTCAGATAACGGTGATCTCTTATCGCAATGGTGCATGTATGCCGATAATGGAACTGGAATAAGCATTGGTTTTGATTTTAATTATTTCAAGATAAATAATGAGCCACCTCACCCAAATATCAACATTAATCAATC
>CAZZHU010000095.1:5471-16546 GCA_964654045.1 uncultured Leptospirales bacterium | reverse complement strand
AAATCGAAATCGACCACCGTGACCGTAATGTTATCGAGATCCTTTTCCTTCATCGAGCCGAGAAAGTCCCAGCTGATGCTGAAAACGGTCCACGCAAATATGATAAGAAAGAGGAACAGTACGGCGTGAAAATTCTTTATGTACCACTTTTCCAGGCGTTCGGTCCTGAAGGTATTGCTGATCGGGAGATCATATATATCCAGGACCCCGGCCGTGGCATGTTGTAACTCGTTCATGATTGATATCCCCGCGCCGTTTTATGTTCTGTTCGGAGCGCCGTTCTTTTTCGTTGAATCGACGGCAAGACCGACCTTGGCAATGCCGGCCAGCTTCACTTCGTCGAGAAGGTCAAGGAGCACCTGATACTTGATATCTCCTTCCGCCCTGAGGATCACCGCGATATCCGGGTGGACCTTGGAAGCCGTCTTCAACTGAAGGGGGAGTGTCTTTATATTCTCAATCCTGCGGTCGTTCCAATACACATCCCCGTTGTTCTTCACGGTAAGGGCCACCTTGTGGGGCTCCCGCTTGATCGCGGCGGCATTGACCTTTGGAAGGGCAATGGGTATCGTCCGGTACTTGGTGAATTCCGCCGTCACCATGAGTATTATGACCAGCACCAGCATGATGTCGACGAGGGGGGTAACATTGATGCCGCTTATTTCAGATTCGTTGTGTTGCGTTGATCCAGCCATGGGAACCTCTTCTGTTGATGTATTGCAAAAATATCACTGCCCCGCCGTCCGTCGCGTTGTTATTCAACGGTAACCGGCTCGCGGACGGCATTCATACCGTCAGGCGCGGGGTTCTTATCTTTACTCAGAGATCCGCTGGTATATGAAACTACACCCGCTGGTCCCTGGCGCTCGAAAGCGGTCCGGATCCCCTGGATAATCTTCACCATCTCTTCCGAGTTGGAGAGCTTCGATTTAACCTGTTTTGAAAGCACATTGAAGGCGATAACACAGGGAATGGCCGCGCCGAGACCGAAGGCCGTTGCAATGAGGGCCTCCGATATGCCCTTCATGACAACCGCCGGGCCTGCGTCTCCCATCAGGGCCAGGTCTCGGAAGGCCTTCATGATTCCCAGGACTGTCCCGAGCAGGCCGATAAAAGGGGTGTTGTTTCCCAGGGTGGAAAGCACCACCAGTCTCTTATCCAGGGACCGGGTCTCTGCCTCGATCGCGGCGGCGGCGAACTCCCCCATGGCTTCAACGCCGAACTTCCATCCTCTCAAGGTTTTTGAGACGATCCTGCCCTCCATGCCGTATTTCCCTTCCGATGCCTTCTCTATCAACGCAGCGGGGTCCTCGCTGTTTTTGCCAAGTCCCGCCAGGACCTGGTCCACCAGGTCTGCATTGTCGCCCCTGTTGCGGTATATATAAATAGATCGTTCTACCGTGACCGCCATGGCAAAGATGAAAAGACCGATAAGAATCCAGACAGTCCAGTCTTTGCCGATCCTGAATTTCCCGGCCTCCGCCAGGTGTGCGTTTTGCGCTTCGTCATTCTGTGCGGCCTTATCATCAGAAGCGGTCGCAGTATCATTGCCGGTCTCGTTCGCATCATTTCCCGCTTTCGCTTTTTTCTCTTCTTCTTTGCCGGCCGCATCAGCCTTCTTCTCCGTCCCGGCCGTTCCCGGAACCGCCTTCACGGCCGCTGACGCAGAACCCGCGTCCTGCGCGAACACCTGCATCACGCCGGTGCGCGTAACCGAAAAGACCAGCGTTATGGCTATGACAACCATGAGCGCACGAACCATCGTTATCCTTATAAACCGTCCCCTGAGAATCTCCCCCATGGCGGTCATGATATCCACAAATCGTTTCATTCTCTATTTCCTCCGTCAGAATTGTTACTATCATTAACATGATGATTGCTTATTACCCGCAATCATTTGATCCAGCAAGGATCTGCCGGCCTGCATCACCCGACAGCGCCGGTCATCTTTGGCGGCTGAAGTGAATTGAGCACTCCAGAAGGAATGCATGCCCCTATCCAATAATTGATAAATAAAATATAAGGACCTGATTATTAAATTATCAGCATTATATAAATAAATTGTAAATAATCCCCATTGTACACCCACCTGTTTCAAAGCGGGAGAAAGCCCGCGTCACGCACTGCCTTCTGGCCGTCCTCCGACATCAGGAAATCCATGAATGTCAAAACCTTCTGAGATGCTTTTCGCTTATTGACATATACATAGAGTTTTCGGGATATCGGATACAGGCCGTTTGTCCCGTTCTTCGGTGTAGGGACAATGCCGTTCACGGTGACGGTCTTAATGGTATTATTAAGGTATCCGCATCCCACATAACCTATCGCGCTGGGATTACCCGCCACCGCATAGACCATGGCGCCGCTTGTGGGGAGCATTAACGCGTTCCGGGCGACCCCTTCGGGACGGATGATCCTCCTGGAAAAAACGCTCTGTGTTCCCGACGATGAATCGCGTGACGCCACGACGATATTCATCGGTTGTCCGCCCACCTGTTCCCAGCTGGTGATATGCCCGCTGAAAATAGAGCGAATCTGTTCAATGGAAAGATTTTTCACCGGGTTTGTCGGATGCACGATAATCACGATCATGTCATAACCGATTATCTCCTCGTCGAGATCGATGTTCATTTTCCTTGCGACTTCAATCTCCTCCCGCTGGATCGATCTCGACGACATCGCGATGTCGCACAGACCGCTCATGAGCGCTGCAATGCCGTCGCCGGAACCGGTACCGGTTACCGAAAAGGATGTGCCGTATTTATTGGTATACACCTCTGACGCTTTTATCGCGATTGGAAGCACGGTCGATGACCCCCTGATTATTATGCGATCGCTCTTTTTGGCGCACGACATGAAGAATACCGCGGATACCGCGAATGCGACTGCAATAAAGATAATGGTCATTATGGCTCTTCTTGTTTTCATAATATCCTCCAGAATCAAGATAAACATAACCCTGTTAATGGATTATGAAGAAACCGTGAATATATGATTAAACATCGCGGCTTCTTCTATATCCGCGACCCGGTGGAATTGATGAGGTCACAATGCCGGGTCAATTAAAGAAGGAATCTCATTGGGAATCAATAGACGAAGCGTCATAACCCACATGCTGATCGCCGCGCGCCTCATTTAATAATAATTATATATTTCATTTATAATTTCTTCATGAAACCATGAGATTTTATTAACTGAAATTTATAATACCTGAACAAATCACCGTGGCTCTTAGTTAAGAATCGCGGGATGAAACGGGCCGCCGGGAGTTATTGTAACGCATAAATATACAAAAAGCCTTTAGCGTATAAACAATAACATGCGGAGCCCGAACAACATGAATCTGTGGAGGTTTATATGAAAAGAATAGGTATTGCGTTAGCAATAGCAGCCGTGATATTCCTGGGAGCAGGCAGCATATCGGCCCAGGAGCGCAAGGCAGTGGACAAAAAACAGGCGGAGAAGAAGGCCGCGATGGAAGAAGAAAGTAAAGACGGCGTAAAAGGCGTAAAAAAAGGAGAAGACAAGAAAGCCGTAGAAAAAAATGACGACAGGGCACTTGAAGCCATCAAGGACATCTACCGCCGCCTCGACATCGGCGTGAAGATCTACATGGACTGGATCGGCCAGCGGGGACACAGGGACCCGTCAACCTTCGACAAGGTGGGATACGCCAAGCAGGACCCGAGCTCCTACAGGGAGAAGAACAACAACGCCTTCAGGATAACCCGCGCCTACATCGACTTCAGATACAGGATAAACGACATCCTGAGCGCGCGCCTCACCACCGATGTGGATGGGCAGGTAACGCCGGCCTCGGACAGCAACGCCGCCTTCCATATTTATTTGAAGTACGCCTATCTCGAGGCAAAAAAGGACTTTGGTCCCGTGTGGATATCGGCCACCGGCGGTCTTCTTGAGACGCCGGTAGTCGGCACCATCGACAAGCTAAGCGATTACCGCTGGATCAGCCAGAACTACATCGACCAGTCGAAAAACATCATCGGCCACTCGATGGACAATTCCGCAGACCTGGGCGTCAAGGCCTCCTTCGGCGTGATGAAATACCTTACCCTGACCGGATCCTTCACCAACGGCGGCGGGTACAAGAAGGACGAGTCAAACTCGTACAAGGCCGTCACCTACCTCGCCCAGGTAAACCCGGTCAGGGAATTGCACCTGCTCGGCTTCGGCAGGAATGAGATCACTGACAAATACGATTACACGGGCAAAAAGGCGAAACGTGAGTATTACGGCTACGGTATCGTCTATTCAACCGACCTGATAAAGATCGGCGCGACCCATGTGTTCCCCTATTTTACGACCGTGGGCATCGCCTCAAAATTCAACTCAGCCTGGAAATACGGCTCAGCGGAGATATACTGCTACCCGAAGCAGAGACGGGGGGCCATGATCATCGACGCGTTTTTCAATTTCAATCTCGGCCCCGTTGTTCCCCGGGCACCGCTCCTCGTCACGGGCCGCTTCGTATATGGCCTCCAGCGGGCCACCGACCAGAAGCTCTACACCGATACCGAATACAGGAAGCAGAGGACTTCACTTCTGTATGCTCTGGGTATCGGCTGGCAGTTCAACAGGAACGTCCGTATCCTCCTGGGCGGCGAGATCCAGCAGTATATCATCAGGAAAAAGCGTGAACTCAGGTACCTGGAATCTCAATCAGCCGGCACCGACTGGTACAACGCCGGCGGCACGTACGCTTTCGTCGGCTCCAGGGACCCCAGGGATACGAAGCGGATATATGTAAAAGCCGAAGTAACTTTCTAACACCTTTCATCCCATGCCGGTTCATGCCGGCATGGACGATTGTTATTGCCGATAGTTATCGGTACTACAACAAACATTATCGTATGATCTGAAATGCACATGATACCGATAACAATCGGCCCCTTTTTTTATCTAATTTTCTGAATATATTCAGGATTATGTTCAGAATAAAACTTGATACCACCATCCTTATTCTGACACCCCTTCAAATTTTTTGATTTTACTCTGACCCCGCATAAAATTAATCTTGACATATTAGAATAATATTCTAAAATTTAATTCTAATTTAAAAAGCAATTTATATCAATGAAAAAACTTAAATCAAAACATTCCTCATCACCGGGGCGCAAACTGAAGGCAGTACTTGCGGCCCTTGAATGCTTCTCGGAGAAAGGCTTCACCGACACCGGCATCAGCGACGTGTGCGCCAGGTCCGGCATGAGCGTCGGGAGCCTGTACCATCACTTCAGGTCAAAGGAACAGCTCGCTGCCGCCGTGTACATCGAGGGGATCCGTGACTACCAGCTCGGCTATGTCGAAGCCCTTGAAAGCGAACCGCGGGCGCGGGAGGGGATTGTCGCGATTATCCGCTATCATTTGCACTGGGTCGAGAAAAATCCGGACTGGGCCCGTTACCTCTTTCAGAAGCGCCATGCCGAATTCATGGGCGATACGGAGGAGGAATTCGACAGGCTTAACGCGGATTTCTTCAAGCGGGTTTCAGCCTGGTTCAGGAAGCATATCGAAGAGGGATCCATGAGGCGTCTTCCTCCTGACCTCTACCCTGCCATCATGATGGGCCCCTGCCAGGAATATTCCCGGGTCTATCTATCCGGCCATCATGCAACACCAATTAACACCGCAGTGGACGCCATCGGCGATGCCGTATGGCGGGCCCTTGCGGCGCCGGCGGAAGAAAAGAAAACCGTTGCAAAGAAATAAATTTTAATCAGGGGAGGTGGATCATGGACAACTTATATGAACAATTGCGGGAGCGGCTCGATAGCCTGTCGACCGGGTTTCCCAGGACAAAAAAGAGGACTGATATCGCGATCCTCAAGCGGCTCTTCACCGGGGAAGACGCTTCACTCTTTCTGCAGATGTCCCCGGTGCTGGAGACGCCCGCGGACGCGGCAAAACGGCTTGGCCGCGGTGAAGACGAGCTGGCCCGCCACATGGAGGAGATGGCGAAGCGGGGCCTCCTGTTCCGCCTGCGCCGGCCGGGATCGGTGAAATACGGGGCCATTCCCTTTGTCATCGGCATCATGGAGTTCCAGGTGGGCCGCCTGGATAAAAGTCTTGCCCGCGATCTTGAAGAAAACTATGAGGCCGGATTCGGCCCTTCCATCGCCGCCACCGCGACGCCTCTGATGCGGGCGGTGCCGATCAACAGGGATGTGGCAGCCGGGGCCTCCATCGCCCCCTTCGACGACGTCATGAAGATCATCGGCGGGCAGAAGACGATCATGGTTGCGGACTGTTTCTGCCGCAAGACAAGCCGTCTCCTCGAAAAGGGATGCGGCATGCCCGTCGAGGCATGCTTCTCCTTCGGCTCCCAGGCTGATTTTTACGTCGAGAACGGCATGGGGCGGTATGTCAGCGCTGACGAGGCCAAGTCCATTGTAAAGAAAAACCTCGACGCCGCGCCCCTGGTGATACAGATGGCCAACACGCAGAAAGGCGGCGGTTTCTGCATGTGCTGCGGAGACTGCTGCGGCATGCTCCGCTCCCTCAAGATGCAGCCGAAGCCGGCCGAAGCGGCTAAAAGCAACTACCGCGCCGCTGTCGATTCCGCGTCCTGCACCGGGTGCGGGGTGTGCACCGACCGGTGCCAGATGGATGCAATCGAAATGCGCGACGCCATTGCAGCGATAGACTACAACCGCTGCATCGGTTGCGGCAACTGCGTTACCGGCTGTCCCTCGGAGGCGGTTAAACTTGAGAAAAAGCGGGAGGAGAGCCGTTATACCCCGCCCGACAACTTCATAGCCACGTACATGCAAATCGCCAAAGAGCGCGGCAAAATGTGAGACCGCGGGGGAGAAGCATCATGAAAACACTGCAGCAGATATCGCCGGAACAGGTGAGGGACTACCTGGCAAAAGGGTGGCTCACCCACGACGGCATGTGGTTCTACAACACGTACCGGGCGGCGGGCATTGACCGGGCCAACGAGATCAACCTTGCCGCCATACGCTCCATGGCCCCCATGGAAATGCAGCGGACCAGAAAAATACTCGGCATGGAAAACAGGGGCGTCAACTCCCTGGATGAGCTCTTCGCATATCTGAACAGCGCGCTGGAACTGGTGCTGCCCGCCTCTGTACTGCGGCTGTTTAAGGTCAGCATCCTGGCCCCCGACAGGTTCCACTGGTCCTGGGACGATGGCGAGTGCTTCGCCTACAAGGGAATTAAACAGCTCGGCTGCATCGACCGGTACAGGTGCGGCGTCATCTACCGGATCGACCACTGGCTCGACATGCTCCAGGTCGAGCACCGGATTGACCCGCCCGTGGGAGGCTGCATGATGCATGAAAAGGGCTACTGCCGCGGCGACATCATCGTGAATATCAACACACCGGCCCGCTGACTGTATGTCGGCCGATCCAATCTGTCATTTTTAAAAATCATTCATCAAATAAATAAAAATCTGGACAATAATCCGGCTCATCGATTGCTATTTACAGATGTAATCTGATTTTGGCGAGACAAAGACCGCATAGCTGGCACAATATATGCAGAAATAACATTCTTTTCCATCCATCTGAAAAAAGACAAAGATGATCAGGAAAAGAAAATTTTGTTCCATGGGGAATTCATATGGGTGACAATAAATCAACGCTGAGCAGAAAAGATTTTCTGAAACTGACCGCCCTGTCACTGGCCTCCGCGGCCGTCGCCGGTTCTGAAACCGGGTGTTCCACGCTTCAGGGAATGAAGCCCCCGGCAGCGGATTTTAAAAAGGGCATGTTCCTGAAAAACTGCAGTATCGTCGACGTCGAGAAGGGGAGTATCAAGAAGGGAAAGAGCATCACGATCTTGGACGAGAGGATCGTCAGGATTGACGACGCGGTCAATCCCCCATCGCCCGATTTCGGGGTCGTGGACGCGGACGGCAGGTTTGTGGTCCCCGGCCTTATCGATGCCCACTGCCACACCACGCTCCCCTGTGTTAACGGCTCGGATGTCGGGCTCATGAGCGATGTCCTTACCCAGCTCGACCGGAACTATGTTCAGCAGATCCAGGCCGGCGTGACCACGGTACGGGACGCCGGGGCGGCGCCCAGGCTTCTGCCCAAATACATGGACAAGATCGCCAGGGGGTCCCTGGCCGGGCCGCGGATCAATTACTGCACCAGGTTCATCAACATCATAAACAGCCACCCTGACATAGACATCCGCGAAGTGAGCGCGGTCGGGGGGATGATTCTCTCCTTTTCCGGGGACCCGAGCTGCCATTTCACCGACACCGATGACTTGAAGAAGAAGCTTGCCCTGAACTATGAAAGCAAACCCGATTTCATCAAGCTCACCATGGACAACGTGTCCCTCATATGCGGCAGGGAGAAACTGAACACCTACTCCGACGAGCAGATCAGGCTGATTCTCGACTCCGCGGCGGAGCACAATCTCCCGGTCACCGCCCATATTCACCGCAAATTCGGGTTCGACCGCGCCGTCAGGTACGGCATCAACATGGAGCACGCCATCGGCGACGCCCTGCTCTCCGACCGGGAAATCGCGCAGATGGCGGCAAAGAAAATCGCCATCGTCCCTACCCTGCAGCTGGCCCAGGTCCTCTGCCACGAGGAACAATACGACCGGCTGCCGGAGGATTTCAGGAGCGATTACATCGACCGGGAGCTGAAGGAGCGGAGGGACTTTCTCTACAATTTCAACAGCAAGTACGCACAGCCCGCGCTCCACAAATTCAACATGGAGCTGCTGAAAAGCTATAAAAAATATCCCTGCGAGGAGCTGTACCGGCGCAAGATACTCCTCACCAAGTCTGACCTCTATTTCGGTATTTTAAAGAACGGCCCGGGCAATATAAAAAGGATGAAGCAGGCCGGGGTGCTGATCGGCTGCGGCACCGATGCCGGCGTCGGATATTCCTATCACGGCACCATCTGGCGGGAAATGGAAATGATGACGCGCACCGGATTTTCCAACCTTGAGGCGCTCAGGTGCGCCACCATCAACAACGCCAGGATCCTCAAAATGGATGACAGGATCGGGACGGTAGCCAAGGGAAAACTGGGCGACCTGGTGCTCCTCGGCAGGGACCCGCTCAAGGACATCACGGCCTGCCGCGAACCCCTCATGGTCATCAAGGGGGGAAGGGTCATGTACCGGTCGCCGGAAGCATCCGGCGCGTAGCAGGGGCGCGGCATGCTCCGCTCCTAAAGCCCCCTAAATCCCCCGGAGGGGGACTTTTATAACCATTATCCGATATGAAAGCCCCCCGCTGGGGGGTTTGGGGGTTCCCATGCCTTTCATTCCTTCTTCAGGAGAAAACGGGCGTCACCGATGCCGAGGTCATCACGGCCGGCAAACTTTTTGTTGATCCTGAATGGCTGGATGTCATGGGATATGATATCCTCCCACACCAGTTCGAATCCGCTCGCGGCAAACATATCCAGGTATTCCCCGTACCGGACCCGGTTGGTATAGGTCACGGCCTCGTCGGTCAGGAGGTGTTCCCAGGCAAAATCGGAATATTTGTAAAAGAGGAAGGGATTGCCGAAAAAATGGAACTTGTCCTTGAGGTCGATGACATGAAACATCATCCCGCCGGGGTTGAGCAGCTCGTGCATCCTCCGTATGTACCGGTCAAGCCCCTTGATGTGGTGGAGGACGGCTATCGAGTATATGAAATCAACTGTACCTTCGATGGCACATTCGCACAGGTCGCCGGCGATAAAGGTGATGCAGCCAGGATTGAGACAGCATGTCGTTTCATCGACATACTCGAACTTTTTCACCCCGTGCCTTGATTTATAATAATCGATCTCATTTTTTATATAGGATTTCTGCCGTGCCGTATCGGTAAAGCGCGGGAACTTATCGACCAGGGTGACATCCCGGGCGCCGCTGCGCAAGAAATTGTACGCGTTGATATAGGAGTTGCCCGGACCCAGTTCGAGTATTTTTTTTCCCTCTATCCTGAACCTGTTTTTTTTCAACGCCCCGGCGATGATATCAAAGTAGCTGTTCAGGGACTCGTAATTGCTGCTGTACAACCGGGGCATTACAAAATCGAAGACCTTGTAAAACTTCATCTTACAGTAAAAAAAGCGGATTAAAAAATCAAACCTGTTGACCAGAAACCGCATCAGTGGATTGCCCTTCTTGACGGCGCCCATTAATTGTATACTCCGGAATACTTATAGCTTACACAATCACCAATATCAGGAGTGGTATCATGTCAACAAAAAACAACTGTCAGCCGACATTATTCAGAAACATCTTCGGTTTTTGCAGGTAATCCGTGCAATACCTGCATATTACATGGTAACAGTTTTCAAAGTCGCCGTTTGAATAGTAAATGCAGCGGGTGGTTCCGCATGTGACACATCCCCGACAATCTTCGCATTTCCCGGTTTTATTCAGATGCTTATCTTCCATTAATCTAATCCTTGAAATGATCATAGCCGCTTTTCAGTTCCTGCGCGGATCCTTCCCTGCTGATGAAAATCCCTTTCTCCCCCGGCAGGATCTCACCCACCACGGTAAAATCGGTAAAATCATTTTTCAGAGCCGTTATTTTTTCAGGGGGGATGGTGAAGACGAGCTCGAAATCCTCTCCGCCGGACAGGGCGTACTGGCGCGGATCGCCGCCGGTGGTCCGCGCCGCCTCGATGGTTTCCCGGGAGAGCGGTATCTTCTCCCAGTCGATGCGGGCGCCGGTGCCGCTCTCCTCGCAGATGTGGCCCACCTCGCTCCCCAGGCCGTCGCTCACGTCTATCATGGCGCGGGCGTGGCGCGCGATCGCCTTCCCTTCCTCTTCCCGGCGGCTTTTCGGCTCCAGATACCCGGCGAGATATCCGTCCCGGCTGCCGGCGAGCAGCAACCGGAGGCCGGCTTCGCTCTTGCCCAGGGTGCCGGTGACGCAGATGAGGTCTCCCGGCTCCGCCTGGGAGCGGAGGCGCACGAAATCCTTGTCCACGTCTCCGATAAGGGCCAGGTTGAGCGCCAGTTCGCGGCCGCGGGTGGTATCGCCGCCGATGAGGGCCACCCCGTGCTTCTTCGCCGAATCGTAGAGGCCGCGGTAGAAATCATCCATG
>CAZZHU010000095.1:0-5461 GCA_964654045.1 uncultured Leptospirales bacterium | reverse complement strand
ACTCGACCCCGGTGTCCTGGGTCAGCGCAAGCGATATGAAGGCCCAGCGGGGACTCCCCCCCATCGAGACGATGTCCGACACGTTCACTTCCATGAGCTTCATCCCCACCTGGTAGGGCGTGCACCATTTCATGGCGAAGTGGCTGTCCTCCACCATCATGTCCACCGTGACCAGGAGGTACCGGTCCGCGGTGTATTCCAGCACGGCGCAGTCGTCGCCGACGCCCCTGATGATGGCCGGGTCTTTATACGAGACGCCGGTCACCCGCCTGATAAAGGCGAACTCGCCGCCTATCTCCGAGATTTTCATTTATCGTACCGCGTCCTGCATTCCTTGTTGATTTTCGCCGAGCAGAAATCGCCGCACATGGTGCAGACATCGGTGTCGTCCTTCCCGGTTTCCTTCCTGACGGCGCGCGCCTTTTCCGGGTTCATGGATATGCGGTACATGCTCTCCCAGTCCAGGTTGCTCCGCGCCCGCGACATGGGCCGCGATCTTTGACGCAATTACGCCGTCGATGACATCCTGGAGGTCAGGCAGGCCCAGGTGCTCCTTCGGGGTGAGGTAGCAGAGAAAATCAGCGCCGTAGAAGGCGGCCAGCGCCCCGCCGATGGCGCCGGTGAGGTGATCGTAGCCGGGCGAGCAGTCGGTCACCAGCGGTCCGAGCACGTAGAAGGGGGCGCCGTCGCAGTACTTTTTCTGCATCTCGATGTTTTCCTTTATCATGTGGAGCGGCACGTGGCCCGGCCCCTCGATCATGACCTGCACGTTCTTCGCCCGGGCCCGGGCCGCCAGCTCGCCCAGGGTCTTCAGCTCTTCATACTGAGCCTTGTCGCTGGCGTCGGCCAGGCAGCCGGGCCGCAGGCCGTCGCCCAGGCTTAAGGTAACGTCGTGTTCCCGCGCCATGTCCAGTATCTCGTCGTAGCGGGTAAAGAGGGGGTTTTCCCTGTCATGGTGGAGCATCCACTTGATGAGGAAGCTCCCGCCCCGCGATACCACGCCCATGATGCGCGAGTCGAGGAGCGGCACGCATTTCCGCGTCACGCCGCAGTGGACGGTTATGAAGTCCACGCCGTCCTCGATATGGGTCCGGATAGAGTTCATGAAATCGTCTTCCGAGAGTCCGGCCACATCGGGACAGCGCACGATCGCCTCGTACACCGGGACCGTGCCCACGGGAACCCTCGATTCCGCCACGATCTTCCTGCGCATCGCCCGGATGTCGCCGCCGGTGGAGAGGTCCATCACCGTGTCCGCGCCGTAGCGCACCGAGGCGGTGAGCTTATCCAGCTCCATGGCCGGGTCGTTGTTGTAGCCGGAGGTGCCGATGTTCGCGTTGATCTTTATCTTCAGGCCCCGGCCGATGCCGACCGGCACGCACTCGTGGAGATCGCTCCTGAGGATCACGGTCTTCCCCGCGGCGATATCGTCCCGGATCTCCTCCGCGCTCAGGGGCTCATGCTCCGCCACGGACCGCATCTCCGGGGTAATGGTTTTGTTTTTTGCCTGTTCCAGTTGTGTCATATGCCGAACTTCCTTTGAAAACGTGATATCTCCGCGCCAACGTCGGGCTTCGTGACTACCGCGGAGATGGCGCAGATCATGTCTGCTCCTGCCTTGATGACATCGTCAACATTAAAAAGGTCGATGCCGCCGATGGCGACAAGGGGAATGGCGCAGGCCCTCCGTATCGCCGCCAGGGTATCCGTGCCGCAGGGGGCGCCGGCGTCCGCCTTGGTGCCCGTGGTAAAGATGGGGCTCACCCCCAGGTAGTCGGCCCCCCGCCGCTCGGCCTCCGCCGCTTCTCCAATATTGTGGACGGTGACGCCGATGATCTTTCCTCCTCCCAGGAGCCGCCGCGCCTCGTCGTAGGGCATGTCCCCGTTCCCGATATGCACGCCGTCCGCGTCCACCGCCAGGGCAATGTCCAGCCGGTCATTGATGATGAGCCGCGCGCGGCCCGCGGCGCAGATCTCCCTGATGACGCGGGCCTCCTCGTACATGCGGCGCGTATCCGCCGACTTGTTCCGGTACTGCACCACGGCCACGCCGGCGGCGACCGCCTTCTCGACGTCGCTGATGGTCCCGGCGGCGCTCAGGGCCTCGTCGGTGATGAAGTAATATCCTTTCATGGCGTGATCCTCTGCAGTGAATCAACATCTTCCTTCTTAAGATTGTAGATGCGATCAAACAGGTGCTGCTTGAACGACCCGGGCCCGCCTGATACCATCATGGCAAGCTCGGCCGCTATTTCATAGCAGCAGAGGCCCGCCGCGGCGGCAGCGGTGATATCGGCCGGCGACGCCCCGGCGAAGGTCCCGATGACCGACGCCGCCATGCACCCGGTGCCGACAACGTGGGACATCATCTCGTGCCCGTTCTTCACCATGTATTCCGTCCCTGCGTCGGCGACGATATCCTCTTTCCCGGTGATCACCACGGTGCACTCCCTCTCCTTTGCGAGGAACGATGCGATTTCGGTAAGATCGGCCCTCACGTTGGTTGAATCGACCCCCCGGGTGCGCACGTCCCTGCCGGCGATTCGCGCGATCTCGGAGCCGTTTCCCTTGATGATGTTTATCTTCGCCGCCTTGAGCAATTCAAAGCTCATATTATTTCTGAAGGGCGTGGCGCCCGCACCGCATACATCCAGCACCACCGGTATGCCCTTCCTGTTGGCCGCGTTCGCGGCGATCTTCATGCTCTCTATGAACTCGGCGGTCAGGGTGCCGATGTTCAGCACCAGCGCCGACGCCAGGCCGGTCATGTCGGCCGCTTCCTCGGGGGCGTGCGCCATTACCGGAGACGCGCCGAAGGACTTCACGACCTGGGCGCAGTCGTAGATGGTAACCCAGTTGGTCAGGTGATGCACCACCGGGCTTTTTGCCCGGACGGACTCAAGAAACGGATACGGATTCATGGATTCAATAACCTCCCTGCCCTCACCCCGCGCCCCTCTCCCGCGGGGAGAGGGGGATGTTTAAACATTTCACCTTCTTCTTTTAAGAAAAGGTGCCGTGGATGAGGCAATAAATATCTTCACCGGATGGTCTGTCTCGAGGAGATCGGGTTATTCGCCTTGGCTCCCTTCGCTGGCATTATCCAGATCAGGTTCATCGGGTATAATCTCAGGCCCCTTTCGGAACCACCCCATGGCAATACAACAATACTAAAATACTTTTATATCGTCAAGACAAAGTGGAATTATTTCTCATTCACGGCAGCGCAACGGAACTATTTTTGAATACCGCTATTGCGCTTGTCACCTGACGCAGACATAGCCCCTGTTTTGTCCGTTTTTGGAAAACACGATCTGCCACAGGTCGTTGAGTTTGGACCTGAATGAAGCGGCGCAGCTCAGGAAGTAGTATTTCCATATGCGGAAAAACCGCTCATCAAAAGAGCTTTTAAGGCGGTCCCAGTTTTTCAGGAAGTTGCAGTACCAGGCCATGAGGGTCCGGTCGTAATGCTGCCCCAGGAAATGCCAGTCCTCGAGGGTGAACAGCCCCTCGGCGGCCGCGACAATCTGCTTTGCCGAGGGGATAAGGCCATTGGGGAAAATATATTTATTGATCCAGGGATCTCCCATTCTCGAGGAAATGTTTGACCCGATGGTCTGCAGCAGGAACAGGCCCCTCTCTTTCAGGGAATTGCGCACAACCTCCATGAGCCTCCGGTAATTTTTATAACCCACGTGCTCGATCATGCCGCACACCAGCACCTTGTCAAAGGCCCCCCTGAAATCACGGTAATCCGATTTCACGATAGACACCGGAAGGTCCCGGCAGAACTCCCGGGCATAACGCAGCTGTTCGTCGGAAATGGTGATCCCGGTGACGCTGCATCCATAGCGTTCAGCCGCGAACCTGGCAAAGCCGCCCCATCCGCACCCGATGTCCAGGACGGAATCTTCCGGGGAGAGCATGAGCTTCCGGCAGATAAGGTCAAGCTTCTGCTCCTGTGCCTTCGCAAGGTCATCGGTTTCCTTGAAATAACCGCAGGTGTACTGGTTGTAGGGATCAAGAAACGACCTGTACAGGTCAACGTCGAGATCATAATGCTTTTTAATCACCAGGCGCGACCGCACCCTGTTCTGCATGTTGAAAAAAATGGACCCCAGGACCGCAATGAGAGATATGGGATTGACCTTTTCATTCAGGCGGGCACGGAACAATTTGTTAAAAAACTGGTCAAGGGCTTCGCAGTCCCACCATCCATCGCTGTATGATTCCCCCAGGGCGAGGGATCCGCCCTTTAAAACCCTGGAAAACAAGGCGCCGTTGCGTATCCGTATATCCCAGGGCCTGTTCCCGTCGATGCGGATATCCGCGGAATTGAAAAGATTTTCAACATACTCCCGTATTTTTTTTCCTATCATAAAGCTGCCCCCTCAACGGGCCGAAGGCATCACGGATTTTCTGCTGCCATTGTGACATGCTCCGTAATTTTACATCCAGCCTTGTGATATAAATAAAGTATTGAAAAATAGAGGGATATTCAATAATTTTTATCAAGCTGGCCGGCGAGTTTCACCCGCACCATGCAATCCGGTGTCATGATTGCAGTCCTATCGGTGAAGCATCGCCGGGAGACTGTTTTTTCGACAACCGGTAAAAATATAGAACAAATTCTGCTTGATTATTCAGGATAATAAATATTATCTATTCTTCCAGTTGGCATGATCTGTTAACCATTGTGCCGCTGTTACGATCAGAATATATCATATCATAGAGGTAAAACAATGAAAAAATTTTTAATAATGCTCTGCGCATGCTTTCTTATAACCGTCATCGCCCCTCTCGGTTCGCTGTACGCGGATGAAACGCAACCGACCGAGAGGCCGTCCTTTAAATTCGGGCCAAGTATCGGCGGCCTCATTTACGGTGCACTGGGGCCCAGGAATGTCTCCCTGTCATTATATAAAATTAAATTTGACCTAGATACTTTTAAAATCGGCTTCAGCGGGGGCATCGACGGGTTATTTTTTCCGACAAAATACCACAGCATCTCCCTGGGAGCGTTTTACGAACAGAGAAAAATAGACCTCAAAATCGTCGATCTCAAGATATTATTACCACTAACCCTTTTCACGACAATACCCTTCATTCCCATAAATCCAGCCGCATTGCTCTATATGTTTCCCATTGAAAAATTTATCAGTAAAACGTCACTCTCATCCCACAACATCAATGTGCCCCTCATATATCGGTTTCACCCGATAGAATACGTATATCTGGGCCTGGGCTTTGACTTCGCTTTTCTGCTGAAAGCAGTGGCAGAATATAAAATTCTTTTTTTCAAGACCGGCCTTGATCTGAAACAGTATTTCAAGATTGCCGATATCGGCGGAAGAATCCTGATCGGCGGCACCTACAAGGGGGCTTTTATCGAAGCAAGCGCCGGGATCGGATTGTTCGACCTGGATTCGCTCAGCGGGGTACGCCGGAGCATCTATATAAA
>CAZZHU010000094.1:0-16604 GCA_964654045.1 uncultured Leptospirales bacterium | reverse complement strand
CAGGCAGGAGATCGACGTGTACGTGGCGACGCAGGAGGGCATCTATCTTTTCGACGCACAATCGAACATGCTCAATCCGGTCGTAAAAGGCGATTTCCGCGAAAAGACATCACAGTTCATACAGCCGTCACGAAAGCTGATCACCGGCGCGCCCCTGCAGCTCATCTATGTCGCCAATTCTTCCCGGACAGGCATTATCGGTTCGGATGAGGACTATTCCAGCGTTTCCGCGGGATGCATCGTCCAGAATGTATACCTCTTCTGCGCCTCGTTTAACCTGGGGACGGTCGTGCGCGCTTTATTCGACGAGGACGAGCTGCGTAACATCATGGGGCTGAAAAAAAATGACAGGATAATAATCATCCAGACAGTCGGGTATGTTAAATAGCGTCCCGGTTATGCATCCCCGGGAACATCCTGCATTCGCATCGTCCAGCCAAACAGGGAGCGCGCTCCCCCCGGCTCTTACCTGGCACCCGGTTTGCCGGTCAGTCACGACACCCGGAACCGGTTAACGACACGCATTGAGGAGAAAACACCATGCTGATAAGCAAAAGAAAGGACCATCTTGTTGAATTTTCGCTCAGGCAGAAACTTGTGCCTACAATTTTGCTGGCACTGCTTTTCGCGACAGGCCTGGTGATCCTGTTTCAATATGGATTATTATTCATTGCGGCTTACCTGCTATTGTGGATCGTATCATATCCGGTTATATATGCGGGCACGTGCCGTTACTGCGCAAATTACGGCAGGCCATGTCCTGTTGCGCTTGAAGGAGGGATGGTACACAGGTTTTTTGACCGGGTAAACAAACCTTTTGGAACGATACAGCTCATCTGGGCTTCCTTTGCTTATTTACTGCGTATAGCCATACCGGCCTTTATTATAATTCAAAACCAGTTATGGTCATGGGGAATATTATACGGTGCCATCTTTACAGGATACTGGTTTGTTCATCTCCGGATTACCGGGTGTACAAACTGTGTCAACTATCAATGCCTGCTTAATCCCGGCACAAAATAATCGAGGTAATACCCGACAGGTCCGGATACGACACACCGTGCCGCCCGCCTGTATCAATAAATATAGTTGACTGATTTTCAGATGAAAATTTTATAATCAAATGCCCCGGTATCTTCGTGGATCTGGATATTTAAGAAGTTAAAAGATAATCATGATAGAAGAAAAAAACACGGCCTCAAAACCGCTCCTCCCGATTCCGCCTTCGGCCGAAAAAATTCATGCTGACATCATTACAATTCTGCGGGGAATCCTGGACGCGCATTACCCCGGCTGCGACAATGAGGAATTCCGCCGGTCATACATGGACGCGATGAAACTTTATGATGATTACCAGCGTGAATCCGTCGCCGCCTCCGGGGACAAACTTGCCTGCCATGAGGGATGCTGGATCTGCTGCTGCCACTACGCGGAGGATGTTTATTCTTTCGAGGCGGAGATCATAGCTTCCCATGTAAAGAAACTGCCCGCGGAAGCAAGGGCGCAGATCGAAGAATCATGCGAAACGGCCGTATACGGGATCGAGCGCCTGAAAAACATTGTCCGCGAAAAACTTGCGCTCCATGAATATGAGTCGATTTCGGCGAAATCCGATCCCGCGGAGATCCTCTTAAACAGCTATTACCAGCTCAGAAACCGGTGCCCGTTCCTCGACCAGGCAGACCGGTGCGCAATCTACGAGATCAGGCCCCTGACCTGCAGGGCGTACATAAATCTCGGGGACCCGTCCGTGTGCCCGCCTGAAATGATCAACGAGGCTGATACTGTGACATATATTCTGGACCTCGACGACGAGGCAAACGCTCTGCTGGATGAACTGCACTTCCGCTATGAAAAATACCCCGGGGACACGGCCCTCTGCTCGCTTGTACTGAAATATCTGTCGGAAGATGAATAAGGAGTGTAGCGGGATAAGGGCCCTGCGGGGCTTTTTGCAGGGGCTTCGCCCCTGCACCCCGGTTTATTCGCTGATTGATAAATTTAATCTTTCGCACCATGCTTCTCTAAAATTTTCACTAATTCTCCATAACCCTTCTCTTTCGCTATTTTGATTGGAGTTTTACCTTCTTTATTTTTTATATTTACATTGGCACCATTTTTAATTAACAACAATACACTATTTACACTATTATTCATAGCAACCCAGTGTAATGGGGTATCACCATCAATATCTTGAGCATTTATATTCGCTCCATTTTCTATTAGGAGTTTAATACAATCATCCGGTGCATAATGTAAAGGAGTACTATTGTTCACAAAATCACGTGCATTTACTTTGGCACCATATTTTATTAATATGCGAGCGACACCTACATTTTTCACATGATGCAAAGGAGTTTTTCCCCAATCATCCTTCGCATTAACATCTGCACCGTGTTCAATTAAAATTTTCGCAACTTCCGGATTGCTAGTTAGGTGTAAAGGTGTATATCCACTAGGAGTTTTCGCTTTAACATTTGCGCCTTTTTCAATAAGAAATCGTGCTATTTCAGCACTTTGTGCAAAATGCAGAGGCGTCCTCCCGTAACTATCTCTCTCATCGACATTTGTACCACTATTAATTAATTCTTTGACTTTTACGATGTCTCCCCATTTTGCATAATAATGTATATCAAATAGTAAACCACAATTTGATAAATTCATTATCATTAAAAAAAATATTAACAACTTAACAATCTTAATCATATAACCTTTCCAATAACTATATATTTGGGGGAACAAAATATTTAATTATCTATTTAAAGTGGGAGCATTTTTAACAGACTCATTTAATTTTTCTTTCTCTCTATATTTATTAAGATCTGCTTCTCTATATGGTTTATTAATTTTTTCTACTTCTTTTGCAACGACAAAGCACTTGGGCATTGATGTAAAGAATCTAAAATCACCTTTAACCACATCACCCATTTTAATATTATTTTTTTCTACATAATTATCATGTACTACTGATGTTGAGTGAAGAACAGTTCGATCTAAAACAAACATAAATGGCGACCTTTCTCCAAAACCAAGAATATCTGCTTTAATACTTCCTTCCACCCCTGAAGTCGCTTTATATCCTTTCTCAGTTAAGGGTTGTGGTTGTACAGGTAATGATCTGTTATCTTTTTCAGAGCTTGTTGGATGAAATTCACGAGCATATTTATTAATATCTGTCTTAGCACCAATAATATCATTAGTACATTCTTGTTTTTTATTGCTAATGAATTTGTTAACCGAATCTTTTGCCGTATTAAGTTTTTCACTTACGGTATTTTTCGCGCAATCAATTGCCTGCTGTGCTCCTTGTTTTATTTGTTGAGCGCCTGAAGATACTGCTCCTTTTAACTCGTTCAATCCTTTGCTTAGATCAAGTCCATACGGATACGCTTCATGTCCCGTTGGATCCTTATACATTATTGGATTGTTTTTAACGTAGCTATAGCGGTTCCATCCTTGTGTAGAAAGCTGTCCATCAATCACCGTATCCGGCGTCACAAACCTCCCGATTTCCGGATCATAGTGCCGGGCGTTATAAAAATAATATCCTGACTCCTTATCCAACTCCTGGCTGTTATACTTCGGCACATGATTCTTATCCCCTTCCTGTGTCCAGGTTTCGCCGAAGGGCAAAAACTCCGTCTGGGACAGGATGATGCCATTGTCGTTGAGCACTACATTAACGGAATCGACCTGGTCTGTCAAGTAGTACACGGCCGTGATGCCGGGCGTTACTGCCGCGATACGGACGCCATTGAGATATATATGGTTCACGGTTTTCTTTGTGCCGGCAATCACGCTTCCATTGGCCGCTTTTTCCTTCTCAAAGGTAACGTACATGGAGGGCGAGAGCGTGTCGATAAAGGTATCCGAGCCGCCGGCTGTGTGTTTTGATACTTTATGAATCCGGAAGCCCTGGTCATCGTACTCGTATGAACCGATGACCTGGTTGGCCGCGTCGCGCACTTCGTTGATGCGATTATCGGAATCATAGACCATGCGCTTCGTGACATGCTTCGAGTGATCGTACTGGTCAGTCATGTTGCCGGCGGCGTCATAGGCCATCTGGAAGCGGGAACCGGCGGCTGTCGTTTGTATTCCGGTCACGGCGTGATTGCTATAGGTATACCGCCAGTCGTCGTCCACGCTCCCGGATTCAGGGTCGTATATGGTCTTGCCGGTCATGTTGCCGTTGTCGGCGTACCGGTAGCCGCGGGAGAATTTTTTTGAAATACTCCCCCTCTCCCCGTGGGAGAGGGGGCCGGGGGGTAAGGTCTCACCTGATGGTGTCTTAGTCTTCTCATAAGAACCGTCTGCCTTGACCAGGCGGTTCAGACCGTCGTATTGATAGCTGTATTTAATGAACGACTGCGCGGCCCCGTCCGCCGCCACATCCGGTGTGTTGACCATCTCCATGATGCTGTCATCGACCTTGAAGGCATACTTCACGTCCTGCACGGTCCAGGTTTTGCCATTGTGATCGGCTGTGGTTTTGAGGTGCGAAAGGCGCATTTTCCGGTCATAGGCATAATACGATACGCTCCCGTTGCCCCGATGCACCTCGGACATCTGGCCGAATTCATTATAAGAAATGGACTGCACAATGTCTTTTGAGGACACATCGTTATTGACCGTGACCGCCGTGACGCCCATGGGGCAGTGTTCGTATGACACGGTGACAGATCTGTTTGTCGCTGGATCAGCAGGATACTGAATGGAAGTCTTTCTTCCGGCAAGATCGTAGGCGAACCGGATTACATACCGGGAACTCTCGCCCTCACCGGGGATCGGTGGGGTCTTAACTACGCGCGTCTCCTCCTTCACGCGGCCGAGCTTGTCATAATTGAACTGTTTGGTCTCAACCGGGTCGTCTATATACACGATGCGGCCCAGGGTGTTGCCGCTGCCGCTCTTCGAGTCATAGGCATAGGTCACGGCGCCCTCGTTGCCGGGCAGATACTTCGCGGTCATGCGTCCCAATCTGTCATACGCGTATGATGTGGTGCGGTTGAGAGCGTCGGTCCGCGCCGCGGCGTCCCCAAAGGCGTTGTACTCCATGCGGGCGTACCCGAGGTCAGGGTCGCTCATCTCCGTCACCTGGCCGAAGGCGTTGTAGCGCCAGCAGGCAATGTTGTTCCCGGAGGTGTCCTTCACGCCCGGGGCGAACAGGTTGGAAGGAATATCAACAGACATGCCTCCCCCCCTCTCCCCCTGGGAGAGGGGGCCGGGGGGTGAGGGCATGGTCGTTGCGAGGTCCATCTTCTTCACCCGGTTGCCGGCCAGGTCATAGGCAAAGCCTATCTTCGCGGCAATGGACGCACCGTCGTCCCCCGTGCCGGAGTCCTCCACGTAGAGCACCTGGCCCCGGCTGTTTTTCACGGTCCGCTTTGACCTCCCCACGCTGTGGTATTCCACAACCTCCCAGGGATCGTTATAGGTATAGGCAACCGAGGTCTCCGGCTCCCCGTCATACCCCCGCGGATAGGTCACACGGGCCACACGGCCGCTCGGATCGTATTCGGTTATGGTGGGATTCTTTTCCGCATAAGTGCCGTTGAACCGGTCAATTTCATCGTCCCCCGCGAAGGACGGCTGCATGGAGCGGATCACGCGCCCCGCCCTGTCGTAGACCACGATCCCCGATTTGACATACCGCTTGCCGGATTCCGATGTCGCGCTCCGCACCATGTGGAGAACGCGCCCCATGCCATCTGTATACACCCGGGACTCTACTATGCCCCCTCCGGGGGTTAGGGGGTATGGCCCCGTGTGCTGGACCGCTTTCCCGGACATAGGGAAGTCGGCGGAATACTCGTAATCGGTCAGGGTCACGATGCCGCTTTCCATGTCAGCCCGTTCCCGGCTCAGGCGGCCATGGGTATCATAATCGAAATAAACGCCGTTTCCGTTGGGGTCGATCTTTTTGCTTATGGAGCCGAAGGCGCTGCCGTAGTTGATTTCATAGTTCGTTTTCAAAGTTATTGTATCGCCCACGGCGCGCTCTTCTACGACAAATTGGTGCAGTATTGTATCGAAGCTTTTTTCGACCACGCGTGACGGGCTCCCGCTCGTGTCGCTCTCCCCGGTCCGGTTCCCGTAGCTGTCATATTCATAGGTCCTGGTCCTGTCGGCCGCGGCGGCAAGGCCGGAACCGGTGTAGCTCAGGCGGCTCTTCGTCATGTTGCCGAGCGGATGTCTCCTGTGCGGTTCCCGCCAGGGAGATCTTCTTCACCAGGCGCATTTCGTTGGTGTCCGCGATATTGTCAAACTCGCTCCAGGTGGTGAGGGTTTCCGGATGATGGACGCCGTCGTCATAGTGGTCGATGACGGTTTCCGTTTTCGATTTCATTTCGTATCTATTTTCAACAAGTTCGACCGCGGACGCGCGGGTCTGCGTCAGTTTCCCCCGCGCGTATTGTTCGATCTTCGAGGGGAGCACGAGGAAGCTCGGCGACTGCGCGCCTGGCTCCGCGATCCGGTACAGCATGTAGGTGTAGGCCCTGCTGTCATATTCCACATTGTCATTCCCATAGTGATGGCTTTCTTTGACCGCTCCCGCCAGGGCGCGGTTCTCCCTGAAGTCGTCGGAAGGAGCATTGTGGTAGATGCTCACGTTCCGGTTACCGTATGCGTCCATGACCGTGAACTCTCCGAAGCCGAAATAGTCGGTCTCCTTGCGGCCGTCGATAAATCCGGAAAAGGCGTATCCGCGCGCATACCGGTAGCGCGTTTCAACCGGGCGGCCCAGGCCGTCGCTGACAAGCAGGGAACTACACACGCGGTAATTCATCGGGAGTCGGGGGATACCGTCTTCGTCGGTGTTATCGAAAGAACTCGAATTGACGTATTCAAAGGAATAACTGCCGCCGATGCCGTTATCCACCCTACTCAAGAGGTCCGGTATCGTACCCTGCGTGAGGGCGAAATACCACTGCCGCTCTTTCATGTGAAAGAAGCCTATGTCGGTCTTGCCATCGCCGTTATAGTCGCCCTGGAGCCAGCGGAAGGGATATACCTCAGTAAGGAGATCGGGCCGGTCCATCCGGGATTCAGTGCCGATGTTTTCAAGCTGGAAACCGGTGGTATTCATAATCACACGCCTGGCGATGTTATCGACATATACAACGGGATTGCCTGAATGATCGAAATCCCTTTTAAATTGCACGCCGATGTCCATCACGTAATCGCGCACCGCCGTTACGCCGCCTGGCTGAACGTTCAGGAGATGGAAGGCGACCCGGTCCGCGGGCATGGTAGCGTAAACCAGTTGAGACGATCCCGTCCCGGGAATGACATGGAAGCCGAGAAATCCATCGGCGAAAAATTGCGGGTTCCCCGCGAGCCGGGTAAAGGAAATCGACGCGCCGCTGATGGTCCCCAGGTACCACTGGTGCGTCGCGGCGGAGCAATCAACAAGCAGGATCTGCGCCTGGTCTGAAGAGGTGAACAGCCCGCTCATGATTGTGACGCTCTTCCGCAGGCGGAAGTCCTTGAAGTATTCAGCCGGAAGGCTTCCTCCCGTGATCGCCAGGCGTCCCGCCACAGCGCCACTATACCGGACAAAAGCCGGGGTTTCCGCCTGGTCGTCCAGCACCAGCACACAGGAATCCCGCGTACCGGAAAAACGATCGATCCAGTAACGGCTTGCAGCCATGTCGAAATTCACAATATCAGCGTCACCGGTCCCGTCAGAGAAGGACGCCATTGTCTCTTTAGTAATACCGGTGCCGGTCCCGTACGCGATGGCAAACGAATGCTTCTTCCCGCCGAAGATGCTCCCTTCAACATTATACCATGCAATGCCGTCATTGGCACGATAGCGGACGGACTTTCCCTCTCCAAGTACCCGGGTCCCGTCGGCATCGAGGTCGATGGCGTCCAATACCCGTGAAGGACTGCCCGATCCCTGTTTCAGGTACAATGCGCTCTCGGCCCGTTTGTATATGAGCAGCTCCGGCGACGGTCCCCCGCTGAAATACCCTGCAAAAACCTGCTCGCCGCTATCGTGATGATAATTGCCGTCGAACTGATAGAATATCGGTGTGGCACTCACGGCATTGGATGCCACGGTCCGGGCATCCATTATCTTCACTTCGTTTTGAGGTAGTGGAGCGTCGAGAATATGGGCGGAATTGGGGCATGAGGCAAGGTTCGTGTATATCCGGTAGCGGAACCCGTCGGGTGTCGCTTCACCCACCCGGATATTATTGTCGGTCTTTGAATAAAACCCAATATCGGTCCTGCCGTCGCCGTTGAAGTCGCCCTGGAGCCAGCGGGTTATTTCCTTGTACTCCGGGGCCCGGGAGAATACCCTGAAATCGATCGTCCGGTTGCCGGTCTCGCCGATCCACCATTCGCCGCTTGACCGGTCGAACAGGAGAAAGTCGCTCAGGCCGTCGCCGTTGTAATCACCGGTAAAGCGATCATGGGCGAAAAGGACCTGCTCCGGAGCGCTGAATTCCCCGTATACCATCCACCTGAACTGAAACCCCGGCGCGTACTCGCTCCGATAGTTTTCTCCGACCCGCCATGCGCCGCTTCGCGCGTCATATACGGATATATCGGTCCGGCCGTCGCCGTTAAAATCGCCGCCGAAAAACTGGACTTTATCACGGTGCCGTCCAAAGGCGCTCGTGTCGGACGTGGCGGCGCTGTTGTTGCCGCTGTCAGGATTAAAATCTGAACGAAACAGGTTTTTAAACTGTTTTGATAATGTGATGAAATCGAAATACCCTCCGCGGTTCCGCATGAAAATCCACTGCCCCGTCGGCTCGTCAAAGAGGACCGCGTCCGAAAGGCCGTTGCCGTCAAAATCACCGGAAAACCATTCGCACGTAAAAAGGTCGATGGTAATGGCAAGTTTGCCGTAATTTTTAAAATCAAAGGCCCTGCCGTTATGCTGGGCGATCCAGAATTCCCTTGTTTCGGGGGTATAGAACGCGATGTCGCTTCTCCCATCGCCGTTGTAATCGCCGGTCACCCCTCCCTTGAACCACTGGATTTTATCCGGGCCTTTATATCCACGGAACCGGTTACCGTATGTCTTATGAAGGTATCCGCCTCCGGGAACAGCCTCCGCAGCTGTCCAGTGGCCGGTGTCAGGATTAAAAAAGACCATGTCGGAAAGGCCGTCGCCGTTGAAATCCCCCTCGAAATACCGGACGTCATCTGGATTTTCCCCGGGATCACCCGCGCGCGGATTGTCCACGTTCTGCCATACCAGGTAATGATTCGCTTTCTGGTACTCGAATTTCGGTTCCGTGGTAGTGCGCGGTGACATGACCGTGGCGAGAACCGGACGATTCGAATCATCCGAGGTTTCATACACCATGGTATATTTCCACAGGGTGTTGGAAAAGAGCCCTCCCGGATTGTCCCAGCCGACCTCGACCCCGTCCAGGAGCCTGTCCATTTTCATGATGAAGCCCGGGGCCCTGGAAACATAGGCGTCGGTCCGGTTTTTATACGTGAAGCGCACGTACAGGTTAGCCGCGTCATTGGTCCGGCTGTTCCCGGTGTAGCGAATTTCCTTAAGATACAGGATATTGTTCTTTTGATAGCGCGTTGCGTCATAGGCGGCGGTCATATAGTTTCCGTTCAGGTCGGTGGAGAGGCTGAAATTCCAAATATACGTCCGGGTGGGATCATCGGGACGGAAGATGCGGCTCCCGGCGCTTTCGCCGTACACGGTAACCGTGCCCGATTTGTCATACACTTTCCAGACGCCGCCGTATTCAGCGCCGGCAAGCTCAAAGCGGGAAAACCCCGATTCGATCTCCAGCCGGTAGGTGCCGTTCTCGCTTCCCTCCGGACCACTCACCTTGACCAGCCGCTTTCCATTATAAGTGAACACGTCACGATAATCGTAAAACAATTCCCCATAGCTCGTGGAGCGTGAAATGACGCCGAGGCCCGTCGACAGGCTCCAGCCGATACCCACCAGGCCGTCCCCGCCCGACGACGAATAGGAAAGGCCCACCCCGGGCTGCATGCCCGCCCTGCCGGGCAAAATTTCCATCGGGTAGTTCAGGGCTACCGTGCCGTAGTTGTCAATCTGCGGCCGTTTTATGAACACTGAACCGGCAAGGGAGTCAAGTTTAGGCTGCAGGATATCTTCCTTGCTCGAATGGTTGGTGGAGGAGGAAAACGCGTCGTTGCCCTCGCTGGAATCCACGTCACTGTTTAATGGTTCGCCCTGACGGTCATTATTATATAATGAGACAAGACCCAGCAGCTTATTGAATGCGGCATTATTAAGAAACCCGATTTTGCCACAACCGAAAAAAATCGAAACAATAAAAACAAGATGTAAGTGAAATATCCTTTTCATAATTGTACCAAGCGTTTTATCGGCTGATGGAGCTTTTACTCTCCACCAGCCGATACCGGAAAGATACCCGTGCCGCTAATTCTCGCGCGGGCAGGCCGGATGATCAGTCACTCCCGACACGGTTGTTATCAATGCATCGCTGTCAGTATACGCCTTAATGGTATACCTGATGAGAAAACCATCATTGTATTGCGTGTTGAATATCCCGAACCACGCGTGGGTCATAAATGTTCCGGCATTGAACCTCGTCATGGAAGCCTCGTTATCAACACTGAAGGGCACTGTCGTCGTGGATGGCGGATAATAGAGCCAGCCCGGTTTGATGGTATAGGTAACGCTTCCCGTGATGGAATAACGGGCAGTGCCGGCCGGAAGCGCCGTAATTGTACAGATAAGATTTGAGTTGACGGCGGTACTGATAGCATCACCCGGCCATAGATACAGTCCGCCCGCGTTCTCGAAGTTCCATGAGACGCCGCACTCCCCCTCCATCCCCGTCATGGCCTGCCGGGCGGTTTCGGGACCTTTCAGGTTATTCACGGTCAGGGCATAGGCCTTCACCGAATACGTCGTCATGGGATTGAGATTGGTGATCATGTAATTCACGCCGCCGAAGTACAGCCTGCCGTCCGTACTGATATAGCTGTCATACCTGTTCCAGGCCGAATCGGATGCCGACTTCCACTCGATAACAAAGCGGTTCTGTTCCCGATCCGGCGATGTGAGTATTACACCGATGTTACGCGTGGTTGTATCTGTCGTGAGGGACATTTCCGGAGCGTACGCCGGGGCCCGGTCCGGGTACGGCATGATAAACTGGATATTATCGCACGATCCATTTCTATCATGGGCGAACCGGACGTCGCTCGATCCGCTCAGGCCCGCGTTGGTCCCGACCAGGGCCACGAGGTAAAACTGGTTCGGAGTGCAGCCGTGTATGGTGTATGAGCACCTGCCGTTCGCGTCTATTGAAACATCTGCGCAGCGCCAGTTGGCGGCGTCGGAAGCTGCCGGGGCGTTATTGGCCCTGTCCCAGAATATTTTATCCGGCGCCAGGGGGTATTCATAGGCGGCATTCCTGTCGAATTGACGCCACCATACCCGGTAAGAATCCGCGTACCGCGACTGGATATCGGTGAGATAGATGCATGCCGGGCCCGGGGTTACCGTAAAGCCCGGCAGATCGAGTTTCGTCGGCATTGTTTCAACGTAATCCGCCGGGTTGGCGATGGAAGAGCTGATATAGTACTTGCGCTCCTCCAGGGGAGAGAAAAAGTAATTTCCGGCATCCGTCTGGTCTTCCACCAGCCCTGCGAACAGGCCGGAGATAAAATCGACGGGGGAAGCAATGCGCCATGACGCGAGGGTATCTTCGAATTTAGACGCGTCGGTTTCCTCCAGGGTGTTCCAGTAATTTATCACGTCGTTTATTGAAGAAGACGTGACAAGGGCGTTCATCCCCGGCTGATAGACCGTGTTGGCATCCATCTTTTTCATCCAGAAGGTGTCGCGGTACCGTTTCTCGGCCACGGTCCGGATATAAAGGTCCACTTCGTCGTCACTGCTCCTGAAGACGTTGAAAAACGAGCCGTCCTCTCCCGCGGGAGGTTTGAACAGGATTTTGAAATGCTGGCCCCGATAATCCTCCACGACGCTGGTGAACCGGCATTCTATCTCTTTACCATTGGCCCCTACATCGTCGTTGGCGAGCTTGAGGCGGTACCAGCCCGAGCCTTCATTGAAGTTCACTTCGAGGTCTATCGCGTTAAGATTAAAAGACCTGGTTCTGGCATTGACGTTTGTGTCTTTTTCAGCTTCAGGCTGCCATTTGAATGGCGCGACAACCCGCTGATTTTTATAATGCGGATATTCGACCTCGACATTTACGCCCCCCACACGGGATTCCGTGGAAGCGATCACATTTTCATTTTCAACATCGCCCGTATAGCAGTTCCTGTTTATCGAATACACGTGGACCTCGTACACTCCCGGGTCCGCCGCTTCTTTCATGCCATTATACGGATGGTCGAGATCAATTATATTCACCCCGGCATGGCCGCGGATGTTCTTCACGGGAACCGGCCGGTCCTGGTTGTAATTGAAGGGACCGATGCAACGGATGAGATAATACTCCGTGTTGGGAGGGTCCTGGATGCACACCGTGAGCTTCCCCTGGTACAGGTTCACTGCATTGAAGCTGAAATTTGAAGTCGGCACCAGTATTGAAGCGTCCTGGACGGTCGCCTGCGCGTCGGCGGTTCCATTGGAGGTACTCCGGGTTCGGACCGGGTGCCCGTAGTCAATGCCATGGGCGAATACCCGCACTTCGTGATCAGACGGGTTGATGATGCCGACCGGGCTTCCATGTACATCAGTGGTTCTGCTGTTTATATACACGTCGCCGCCAAGGACGGACAGGTCTTTCGTTTCAACGCGGACCTGTTTTTCCAGGACCGGAGCATTATCCATCTCCGACAGGTGAACCATGTAATACTGCGCATTGGGAGATTCCTCGATGTGGACCATAATGCTGTTAACCCTCCCCTCGGCTTTATGGGTAAAGCTCCCGGGGATCCCGTTCGGGACTGTTTCGGATTGATCAAAGGTATAATTGAAATTCCACCAGATCCTGGGCGAGTTTGAATCCGAGGGATCAAGCGTCGCCGGTATGCCGTATCCCGCGTCCTTCTTCACCGAGGGATCAAACAGGAACCGCGACTCCCTCAGATAGACATCCAGCTGGATCACGTCGCCCCTGTTGACTTTACCGAGCCTGACCGAACGGGCCAGCTGATCCGTGCTGTTCACCAGGGCGTTCCAGCGCGTATCAAAAGAGAGAAGATCACCGCTCTGCAGGGGCGTGTACACGAGCTCCTGGAAATGCTCGCGGAAATCCAGGATATTGAAGAGAACGATTTCATACCGGTCGCCGGCCCAGATAGGATCGTTGATATCGCCCTCGAAGAATTTCCCGTTATGCATGATCACCCAGTACCTGGTCTTCAAAAGCTGGTCTTCACTCAGGGATTCATTGTCATTATACTTTTTATTGTCGTTTTTATTGAATGGATTATATTTCTGGTTGATATAATTCCCATACGCGTCTTTCTCATTGCCGATGCGCTTTATGGTTTCGATATGTTTAAGATTATTGAACTCATCCGTGTAAGATTTCACCTCGGTCGCGAAATAATCCCAGTCATTACCGTCCAGGTTGGATGAATAGAGATACTCATGGCCGGACGGATTGTCCCCTGAATATTTTGCGTGCCACCAGAGGCCTTCTTTTTTCACCGTCAATTCATTGGAACCGGCGTCACTGTCCCAGCGCTCCCCGTTCTTGAGGGGAGAGCGATAAATATTGAACAATGCCTTCTTTAACGATATCCCCGGGGACACGCTGGAACCATCGGCATCAAAGGCGGCCACGCGGTAGAGCTCGCGCCTGTTGGGCGCGCTGATTTTAATGATCGCGGTGCGCTTTTTGGCAGCCTCCTCCACCTGTTTCAGGTCGGTAACGCCCGGCTGGTAGGTGGAACCGTCCGGCACCGTCATGTCATAACTGAAAAGGCTTATCACGGGAATATATCCGTTCCTGAGGGCGGTTTTTACTGTCTGTGAATTGACGCCGTCCACGACAACCGCGTAGGGGGGCGTTTCCTCGGCGCCGCCTATCTCGACTTCGAATGGATAACCGTCCCTGTCTTTCAAGAGGAAGGTTGACAGCACCTGCAGTGTCCCGTTCGGCATCTTGAGCAGGGCGGTGCAGCGGACGTTGGATATTTTTACCGGCTTGTCTATGGACTCGTTTTTAAAATACATCGCCGCCCGAAGCACGCCGGCATTTTTATCCAGCGTGACCGTCTCGCTTTCCACCTGGCTCTTCCGGTATTTATTCTCCATTTCCATGACTTTCGTGTCTTTTAATTCGACCCCGGAACTGTCCATGTTGTCATGATAGTTCACGTCGTCGAAAACCGTCTTTTCGCTCATGCTGGAATGACTGAAACTGTTGGAAAAGCTTGTATTTTCGCTATGGCTTGACGACGTGCCGTACCCCGTGTTGCCGCCCATTGAGAACAATTCCATGTAGGAAAAATTAAATCCGGCGTTAAAATTCATGGATTGCGAGTTGGAATACCCGTACGAATTGGCGGTGCTCCCGGAATCCGATGTGCTTCCTTTGACGACATAGGGCGTTGTCTTGAGGTTCAGCTTATTATAGTGCGTCTCATCCATGTTTCGCGTTTTCGTGCTTTTCGTGTCCTGCTCGTCGATGTACTCCGCGTACGTCCTGGTTTCCCCCGATACGTTATATTCCAGCTCCATGATAACAGGAAAACTTGTCCGCACCGTTATCCGCGGATAATCGGTGACGAAAGGATTCGTCCCCATGGCCGCTTCCTCGTTATTTGAAACGCCATCGCCGTCATAATCGCCGGCCAGGTCCAGGCCGGTGGCATCACTGTATGAGGACACGAGAGATGTGGAGATTTCGGTGCCCGGCGTTTGCGAAAACAGTGCGTGAAAACCGCTATTATCACCCGGCAGGGTGGTCCCGGCCGTTGTATCGCCTGTGCCGGCAGCATCACCCGGCCCGGCATTTCCGCCCGATGAAGCGTTTATTTTTTCTATTCCAAGGAGTATCGGTTTCTGATTGAGGTGATCATTTTTACCCCCGCAGCCGGGGATCAATATAAGGCCGGCAAACAGATTGGCCATGATCATACAATACAGCGCCAGTGATCTTTTCATAACTGCCTCCAAAAAATAATGTTACTGCAACACCTGCGTTACAATCCGGGCGGGAGTGAATAAATAAGACGACACAGCTTCACCATCTGCCGATTTTTTATCGGTAGTCGATTTTTTTGAGCATGGCAATCACCTCTCGTGATTACCGGGTCACAGACACTCAAATGATACCGGGGATCTTTTTTATGGATCGCCGGGGATGCCGTTTATGCCTTGTGGTGAATTATGTTTAACCGATTCATTCCCGAACAGACCAATCCTTTTACTTATATTTCTTTTATCATTAGAACAATCAAGTCACGCATGATGTTCAATTAACTATTACGTAACGGATTCACATTAAAAAAAGACAAAATTTTTTCATGATAATAGATTTTTTTTGAAATTATTATCAAATAACATCCATTATAACGCAGTTAATTGCATGATTTTTTCTGACAGAATCAATAGACTTATTGCGAAACTGGCGTCTCGCCCCCGCAGGGGACCCCTGCGGGGGCTTTTTAAGGGGCTTCGCCCCTTAGACCCCTTTAATTAATTAAGAATTGCAACAAGTCTAATAAAGATATTGAGGTTGTATGGCGGTGAATAACCGGAATGCGGCCATCCTTGTAAATCCGGTTAAATGAGGCGGGCGTTTTGTGGGGGGGGTAAGAATTTATTGTATCTCAAATCATCATTTCTTTTCTCTGTCTTGGCGCACGAATTCGTCGATGTTCCCATATGCTTCATGACCGACTTTGCCAGCGTGCCACGGTTCCTGTGGGCCATCATTCCCCAGTGGGGTACCTACGGTAATGCCAAGGATGGCGCGACAAATGCTCTTCTCTTACTCTCTTTCTTGCAATTGCAACTAACGTCCACGGGGTAAGCAGCGTTTTGCCGTAGCGATAGCTGAGGCAAATTGTTGCGAAGACTAAGCGACTGCAGGGAACGCCGTGCATTACGCCGTTTTTTGCGTAGTTGGTACTAAACAGGAAACTCTGACCATATCGGTAATGGCCCAAGAGACACAATGATGTTTATATGAAGCAATTCCGGGCACATGTCAACATGAAAAATACTGGGCAGGGGCCTTAAAATTTTCTACAAACTATTCCATTCCCATAAGGAGCGGGGTTATTGTATATAACGGGCGGTCGGCTGATCCGAAGTACTGGAGGCCAATGTAATTGGCTGCAAGCATTTTGGATAGGCGACTGTTATATGCTGCTAATTCCGCTACGTTAGCCGTCAGCACGGATGTCAGCGGGGCTTCTATATTTTCTTTCCAATATAGAATACATACCCATAATATTCATTATACTTATTATAAAGTTCAGCTCCATGCTTTTCGTATTTTACGAATTCTTCGGCAGACTTATTGCCTTTGTATTTATCTAAAAATATTTTTTGTGCTGTTATTTCCGGAACAAAAAAATTATCAATCCAGCACATTTCAGGCAAGATGAATGACGCCACGACAACATAGCCTGCTTTCTGCATTTGAGCAATTTTAGTTGGAATGGTGTCTATTTCA
>CAZZHU010000093.1:12522-16635 GCA_964654045.1 uncultured Leptospirales bacterium | reverse complement strand
AGAGCCTGTCGCCGTCGGCGTATTCTATCAAAAGGAAGTCCCGCTCCACGCCGCCCGCGGACATCCGCTCGATCTTCCTGAAGGTGCCGATGCCGTGGTTGATGTGGACGATGTAGTCGCCCGGCTTGAGGTCGAGGAAGGAGTCTATGGGCCGCGAGGTTTTCTTTTTGAATTCGCGTTTTTTCCGGTAGCTCTTGCCGAATATCTCGTGGTCTGATATAACGAGGAGCCTGCCCGAAACGATTTCAACCCCTTCCTTGAGGGGCGAAAGGAGGATGTTCAGGTTCACGTCGGTGAATTCCTCGAATTTGCTGTCAGGCTTGAATTCCGCCAGCAGGTCGTAAAGGCGCCGTGCCTGGCCCTCGAAGCCGGTCGTGACGACCACCCGCCATCCCTGCTCGATCCGGGCGGCGATCTCCTCGCGCACCTGCTTGATCCTCCCGTGGAAATTGGGGATGCTCCTGAGCTGCCATTTCATCGAGTGCTGCGAGGCGGTGAAGGCCTGCAGGCAGAGAGCTTTCGCGCGCCCCTCGTCCAGCGCACCGGGATCAATGAGGCTTTCCGGCGGGAGGCAGAGGGTCGCCGTCCGTTTCCTGCCGTAGAGTTCGTGAAATGTTTTTTCCAGCTGGTTTTTTCTGGCAATGAGCTCCGCCGGCTCCAGGTAGATGATGAGGGCGTCATCCCGGAGATAGGAGAGCAGGGTGTCAGCGGTTATCGCATAGGGGAACAGGTCCTCGATGCCGCCTGTTCCGGTCAGGGTTCCTTCCTTTATCTGGTTGAGCATGTCCTCCGGGAGGTCCAGGCCGCTGTCGCGGGCCTCTTTCAGTACCCGGAAAAGCTTTTCGCGCTCTCCCTCGAACAGGATAAGTTCTTTCCGCGGGTATACGGTAAGCGTATCGTGCTCCTGGCTCGAAATCTGGCTGAGCAGGTCGAATTCCCGGATCGATTCTAGGGTATCACCGAAAAAATCAAGGCGCAGGGGAGTGTCATGGGACGGCGGGAAGATGTCGATGATCCCGCCCTTGACGGCGAAATGACCGAAGGATTCAACCCGCTTCTCCCGCGAGTAGCCGTAGACCGACAGCATCTGCACGATGTCGTCGAAGGGATAATCCGCCCCCGTTTCGAGGGCGAAACCTTTTTTTTCGAAGAAATCGCGGCAGGGGATTTTCCTGATGAGGGATTCCACCGTGGTCACCACCAGCGCCGGTTCCCCCTTGATAAGGCGGTAGAGCGCCGTGACCCGCTCCCGCTCGGTTGTTTCCGGCGGCGAAACGAATTCGTAGGGAAGGGTCTCCCAGGGCGGGAAGAGGAAGAGCCGGCCTTCGTCAACCATCGCGCTCAGGTCCAGGTGCATTTCGTGCATCTTCTGGTAGCTCTCGGCGACGACGATCACCTGCCGCGGCGATTCATGGAATGCCGACGCGGCGATCAGCGGAAACGAGGCGGGGGATATCCCTTCGACCAGGAGATTTTCGCTGCTTCCGCCGCTGTTCCTCTTCTCCAGAGCTGTGCGCAATTCACCGAATTCATCGGATTGCCTGAATATGTCGCATAAGGGTTTAAGGATCATGTCTTTTCCTCGCGGGATTTGCATCCCACGCCGGTTCAGTGTACATTTTTTCCAGCGGGGATTTAATGCAAGGAATTTTTTTCATTATAACCCTTGCAGGGTGGGGTGTGACCCCGATGCGGGTCGGGTTATATGCGGGGGAGGAGGTAGCACCGCGGCTACCTCCTCCCCCGTACCCCCCCCACCCGCGCCGCTCAATCGCCGCGGGGGCTCAAGGTTGATGTTTTGTATGGTTTTTTGGTTAATCTGTTTTTTTAGATGCGTTGCTATGTTTTGTTTTTTAAGAATGTAAGAAATACCTATTGGCTTTCGCTCCAGAAGCCACATCCTGTGGCATCCTCGCAACGCCGGGCTTCCTGCCCGGCGACATGATGTGTCGCAACTTGAGGTGGAAGAATCAAGTTAAATTTGATAGTTATTTACAACAAACAGACACTCAAAACGTCCGCCCGAAGGGCGGACACAAATAGGCGATTGTTGTCCGAAGCCTCGCAGAACGAAGCGTAGCGAAGTGAACGAGGCTGAGTTAATCGCCTTAGCCCGTCGCGGCGTCTGAGCGACCCGGAGAGGGGGAGCGCGAAGGGGGGAGGCCGGGGAGGCCTTCCCCCTCGCAATAATTGCCCGACACGCACCGTGTCAGAGGTGTATAGACAACGATGCCCCTCTACAGGGGCATAAATCATTAATACAGATTCATACCGCAGGGATTATTCTACGAATAATGGTCCATGTTATAGGTGTATTCTTCCAGTTTCGTGAGGTTATCGAGAAGGTCTTCTATTTCCTGGATGGTGGTATTGATCGACACCATCCCGTCCCTGAAGGACTGTTTTTCATGTACGGTGACCCATTTGACATCGTCAGGGTTTTTTTCGTCAAGGAAGGTCTTCAGGTTCTTCATCATCTTGTCAATGTTCCTGTACAGGACGCGGAAGTTATCCAGCATTTCAGCCAGGTAGATAAAGCGCATCACTTTCCTGTTGCTGCTTGCGAGGGTTTCGATAATTTCCCTGCTCTTGTCATCCATCTTGGCCTGGTAGTAGGTGAGGGACCGGGGATAGCTTATCAATTCCTTCTGGTAATTGTTCAGGTTGTCAAGGGTCTGGAGGCCGTCTATGTCGATGTTTCTGAATATATCCTCAAGCTGGCTGTTGTCTCCTTTATTCTCCTTGGGAATGATGTTGGAATTGCGAATGTTCATCATTATCCCCTTGAGGCGTTCCTTGTGCGTGCGGGTGAGTTCCATGGTCTTTTCTATAAAGGCCTCGGGATTGAAGTAATCATCGGATCCTTCTTCCGGTTCCTCGAAATGAGGTGACAGGACGTCCTCGCCCATTGCCGCCAGGTCCCCCGCGTCCCTTTTTTTCTGGATGATTTTCTGCTGGTACGTGGCGGCGTTTTTCTCGTGGGTCCTCATGATTTTGATGACCTCGATTTTCCTGGACGCCTTGTTGTATTTAAGGCCGTACATGACGCCGTGCGAGTCAACATAGCGGTTGTTGAGGTCATACACCGATATTTTCGAGGTGTCTATATCGGACATGTCGTTTATCCGTATGATTACGTTTTTCATGTCATGTCACAATTCGTCGCTGGTTAATTCAATGGGCTCCTTGAATTCTACCGCCACATAGGCGTCGCCGAAGGACGCGTATTTCGACATCTTCTGCGCAACCTCGGTCGGATTGTTTTTCAAAAGGCCGGTCCTCACTATATTGCCATGGACGGCGAGTTTCTCTTTTTTTGTTTTAAACGTCAGCAGGGTGGGGACACCCGGGGAAACCCGCGACGTGGTGATTAAAAGCGCGCCGCCCCGGCTTATATCGCAGATAACACCCTTGCCCTTGGAGGGTACGGTTATCTCATTATCAATGTCATCAGGGTTGCCCTCATAAAAATTGAATTTAGTTTTCAGTTTGCACTGGTACCGGGGGAATCTGCGCTTTTCTGTCATTTTTTATCCTCTGGGATTCCTTTTTGATTTTCATGCAATACCCTTGAAGCAGGGCTGCCGGATTGACGTTATCTGCCGGCAGTAAATTACCAAATACTTCTATATTTAAATTAAATTGATTATCCGTATTATGTCAAGTCATGTTTTATTGATCAGGACAGTAATTTTTTCTTTAAAATGCCTGAAATCCCCTTACCGGGTTTTTATTTTACAGATATTAAATGTATTGCCTTACCTTTCCGCCGGGGAGGGGATATGAATTGTTTTAACAGGGACCCTGTTGAGTTCCCACTTTAGCGTTATCGGGTGAAAGATATTATATATTAAAAATTAACATTTATGTAATATTCAGGCCTGTTTTTATATTTACACGAATCGTGGAATTATGTCATATTATCCAGTTAGTTTGTTGCACTGTTGCTCCGGGGGATGGTAACCTTGATTAGCAAATCCCGTTCGTGGAGGGGTCCGGAAACCGGAAGCGGTATAAACAATTGTCTTGCTGCAATTCTTAATTAAAGGGGTCCAGGGGGTGAAGCCCCTTAAAAAGCCCCCGCAGGGGCGAGACGCCGGTTTCGCAACAAGA
>CAZZHU010000093.1:2847-12512 GCA_964654045.1 uncultured Leptospirales bacterium | reverse complement strand
TGATCATACATAAAGCTGGTGGCATATGAACATAAATACAAAATTCATTTTCGTGACAGGCGGTGTCTGTTCCTCCCTCGGGAAGGGCATATCCATAGCATCGCTGGGCCTGCTCCTCGAGGGTCATGGATACAAGGTCTCGATCATCAAGATGGACCCCTATATAAATATTGATCCCGGCACCATGAGTCCCTTTCAGCATGGGGAAGTATACGTGACCGAAGACGGCGCCGAGACCGACCTGGACCTGGGCTACTATGAGCGGTTCACCAGCGCCGAATACACGCGGAAAAACTCGGTATCGACGGGCCAGATATACAACACGGTCATCCAGCGGGAACGCCGGGGCGATTACCTGGGCCGTACCGTCCAGGTAATACCCCATATCACCGATGAGATAAAAAGCCGCATATACAATGTCGCCGCCAGCTATGACCTGGATTTCGTCATGGTCGAGATCGGCGGCACCGTGGGTGACATCGAGTCCATCCCGTTCCTTGAGGCAATCCGGCAGATCCGGCAGGAGCTCGGCTCGAACCGCGTGCTCAACGTGCACCTGACGCTGGTGCCCACCCTGTCCGCGGCGGGAGAGCAGAAGACGAAGCCGACGCAGCATTCGGTGAAGGAGCTGATGGAGCTGGGCATCATCCCCGACATCCTTCTCTGCCGTTCGGCAAATCCCCTGACCGCGGACCTGAAGAGCAAGATAGCGCTCTTCTGCAACGTATCAGAGCGTAACGTCATATCCGCTGTTGATGTCAGCGGCTCCATCTATGAAATTCCGTACATGTTCCACGAACAGGAATATGACAGCATCGTGCTGGAAAATTTCAAGCAGGATGCCAAGCCGCTGAAGATCCCGGCCTGGGACAGCTTCCGGAAGTCCCTGAAGAACCCGGAAAAGGATGTGCGGATCGCCGTGGTGGGCAAATATATATCGCTCCAGGATTCGTACCGCTCGATCTACGAGGCAATCCTCCATGGCGCCGCGGCCAACCGGGCCCGCCTCGACATAGTACGCATCGATTCGGAGGACCTGGAAAAGGCACCGGACAGCCTGCAGGAACTCCTCGGCAGTGTCGACGGGATCCTGGTGCCCGGCGGATTCGGCGACCGTGGCATTGAAGGCAAGGTGATGGCCATATCCCACGCGCGTAAAAACGGGATACCCTTTTTCGGCATCTGCCTGGGTCTGCAGTGCGCCGTCATAGAATTCGGCCGCAACGTGTGCAACCTGGCGGGGGCCAACTCGAAGGAGTTTGATCCTTCCACGCCGCACCCCGTCATTTCCCTCCTGGAGGACCAGGAGATTGTGCTCGGCATGGGCGGCACCATGCGGCTCGGCGCGTACCAGTGCTGGCTTAAAGAAGGGAGCAGGGTAAGGGGGATATATGGCAGGGAATCGATCATGGAGAGGCACCGTCACCGGTACGAGTTCACGAACAGGTACCGCGAAACTTTTGAAAAGTGCGGCATGGTTTTCGGCGGAATCCATGTCCCTGTCAACCTGGTTGAAACCATCGAGCTTCCGGACCATCCCTGGTTTATTGCAACGCAGTTCCACCCGGAGTTTAAATCAAAACCGATACATCCGCACCCTCTTTTTAGAGATTTTATCAGGGCGTCGCTGGCTGCCAGGGAACTGAAGGATAAGTAGCGGCCATAATGCCGTCGTCTGCCGGATTGAACCTCATTTTCCAGGTCATTTTTTGATCCATCTGATATTGGCCAGATTTTTTATTGTAACAATGTATATATTATACCTTGTTAAGGGTGTTATTAGTTTTCGTATTTTTTTATTTCCATAAAAAAGCCTAAATAGGCTTAAATATTAATAATTTTATAGCCCGTCAGGGTTTGATTTATTATATTGTAAATTAGGCAATAATATAAAAAACATGCAAATAATTTTAGGGAAACTTTTTTTAGGAAATAATTATAAAAAACCGTCCGGACGGTAAATAAATATTGCTATTGCATTGGGTCAGATGGGTTAATGTGAGTTTTGCTTGAGGAGGATCACAACATATGAAGAAAATTCTATCTGCTGTAATAAGCACGGTATTACTACTGGTGATGAATTCCGGCTGTTCCAGGGACCAGATGGCGGCATTCCAGCAAAATGACCAGGAGCCGGCATACAATCTCCTCAAGCTTTTTGACGGTTTTCCCGCCCTTCATAGCGCCATTGATAGCCTTGACTCCCAGAAACTTAACGATAGTTTAGGCGACATGCTCATAAACGGCTATGATACCCCTCAATTCCTCCGGGACGCTTCCGACCTGGTCCAGGCGCCATTCCTGGTCCCCATGATAGGGGAGCTCCACGGCATGCTGAAGCTCATGATGGATACCAATGATTATCATTACAAGGATTCCGGCCAGGCCGACAAAGGATATTATGATGGAACCAGCATTGACCGGCTGGCGAATTTTTACAGCGCCCTTGACCAGGTCGTGGACAACACGGAACTGAGCGGCGATATCCTGGCCATGGCCTCGCAGGTGGTGGATTACCTTGTCAATGAGAAGGACCCTGCCGAGATTGAAGAGAATATGGGGAACATGATGAAGGTGCGGGTTTACCTGGATTGCATGTATTCGGGTTCCTATATCGATCTGCCGGTGGGAAATTATAACTACACTACCCTGACAGGTTCACCCTGGAATTTCACAAATAATGGTACATATATCTCGGCATCATCAATTGAAGTTCCAATAGGAGTAAAGGTCACCCTATATCAAAACAAGGACTTAACCGGAACCTCCATCTCCACCCTGGAGCTGACCTCCAATGACCGTTGCTTGACCGATAATGCCCAGGGCGCCGGCTACTGGAACGACCAGGTCGGATCGATCAAGGTCGAATACGACATTTCAAAACTGGCCAAGCTCCTGGGCAAGGTCACCATGAGCTGCGATTACCCGATGTGGGTAAACACCGGTAACGTGCCCCCGGCGGACCGGGACCTTGTCCTCACCGGCGATTATACCAGGAATACCGACCTGGGCAACGCCGCGAAGGGTCTGATTATGCTTTTATACGGCCTGAACCAGGTGGCGGCAAATGACTCTGCCGCGAGAAACATTATTGACAACATGATCCAGTCCGACCTGCCGGCCCTCCTGAATTCGAGCGGGAGTTACAACACCATAAAAACGGCCATTATCAATGCATCTGATCTATTCGCGCCGGCAGAGTTTGAAACCAACACGTATAGCACAAGCTCCGATTATTATAACGCTTCCAATCCCTATGTTAATGCATCACTGAAGGAAACCATCAGGGATATCCTGCCGAATGTGGCTAAATTGTTAATCCGCGATGATGACAGCAGCGCCAATGATGATACGATAAAAATTTTTAATGATGCAAATGGCAGGTCGCCTGTAGAGGCGCTGGCCGGTACGCTGAAACAGCTCAAGGATATAGGTATTGATTATTCACAATCCGCCAATGAACTTGAAACGTCCCTCAGGCATATGGTGGAGTACAACGCCTTCGGCGAGCAGCGGAGCTCGGCTTCGTACAAGGTTTCATATCTTGATCATTTGTTATATACTATCGGGAATGGATATTATACCGGATATTTAACCCGGACCTCATGCTCGGGCGAACCCTATAATAATTTCAGCCGCGGTCATGGTGCGGCCACCGGGGGTATACTAACCATCAATGATTCAATGTATTCCCTGACCTCCCACGCGAAAGCTGTCAAGGTGGCAGGTGTTACCATAACAACACTGAATTCATATCAACTGGCGCTTAATGTCAGGACTGACCAGGGCGACCGGGTGTGGAGGCGGTCCGCCAGCAGTTCCGGGTTCACGTATAACGACTCCAATAAGAATAATTACAGATTTTACCTCGGATATGATTATCCGCCGCTGCTGCTGCTGCCTGAATCGGCTGCCGGAGATGCCGGCATCCCCAACGGCGGACAGACGGCCGTGATACCGACTTCGGACGAAACCACGGTGAGCGTGGCTGGCGCTGTTTCTCAAAATGATTATCGGACCTATTTCCCGAAAGTAGCTGACGGTAAGGGCATGCTCAATACTGCCCTGTTCATGATGTCATGGATTGCCCGTACCTGCTGGGACGGCCAGGGACCATACTATTATGCCGATCCATCGGCAACGCAGCTGACGATCAATGGCCACACGGGATATGCCTTCTACAAGCCCAACGGCGAACTGTACGCCCTCGTGGACAAATCCGCCGCACCCTGGGTCTATTATTATCCCCCGACCGGGAACGATGCCGCCGATTCAACGGGCCAGCGGGCGAACCGGTACAAGGATACAAGTAAATCGGATTATTTCATGGTGCAGAACGGCAATAATAGCAATGAATACACTGTCCCGCCGATGCAACCTGGCGGTTCTTCATACGCGGAAGCCACGTCCGGATCCAACAAATTCCGTCTCACCGCCTCGACACATAGTGCTTCTTATTTCCAGCTCTATGAGAAGGTGCAGGAATGGACCAATGATGACATTGCCGATGCGGGAGGTGATACGGGATATAGTATTATCGGGAACACTAATCGGGAGTGTTCGTCACAGGAAGAAGCCATGTATCGCAATTACCAGTGGCTCCTGTTTGAGAAAAAATTCATGTTTCCCATTCCCATGAATATTTTCACCACCGTTGCCGGATGCGTCCAGGTGGATTCAGCGGCGTATGTGCTCATTGAGGCAAACGGCCTGGTGGGCATGGCCAATGGCAAGAAAAACCCCAATGGAAACGGCTACTGGAACATCCGGAACTGCGAGGGTGCAGGTACCAATCCGGTTGGCCACCGCAACAATCCGGATTATGGCGATTCATTGCGGCCGGGGGATTCCAGGATCATCGCCTTTGTGAAATACTTCTCTTCGTTGGGTAACGACATGTCACCAGAGGTCATCTATAATGATGTTCTTGGAAACGGACATGTGCTTCCCGACATAGTCGGGGCTAATATTTCTCCCGTGGCCCGGCTTGGTTTTAACGAGGCCGCTTATTTCGGTTCGGACTTTACGGCATCCGGCACTACCTGGGACAACAGGAACAAGATTCTCCCCGTGTTTGTCGCGCTGGCCGGCTTTAATATGGACGGCACGGTCTATGACGCTTCGGGATCCGGGTACAATTACAACTACAACGGGAACCACAAGTATCCCCTGGCGCAGTTCCTGGAAGGTGTCATGATACCGTTGAGCAAGCCGTTGTTCCGCTACTACACCGACAGCCAGTCATTCGGAGGAAGCGCCGGCACCGGCCGCTGGGTGCCGCGCATGGAAGATGAAGACATTAACAATTATGAAGATGATTCTTATGATGACAGGTTTTCCTTTTTGATGCCTGATATTTATTCAGGTAATCGTGATCCTAATTATCGTCCCCGCAGCTCATTGCGTACTCTGATGTCGGTACTGGTTGATGGCAGTATTTCCGACGGCCTTGCAGATGGTATGCTCCCGCTTGCCGTTACCAATACTCACCTGGTGTCGGGACTGCTTTCTCTGCTGCAGCAATTCAGCGATCCTGCCCATGATGCGGCCCGTCCGTATATCTTCAAGGGCCTGGAGCAATTGGTCACCGCAATGAAGGTGAAAAAAAGCGAGGTTATCGGTTCGGCGGGCCGCACTTCTCTGGATTACACCGACTACGCCTGGATGTTCAACACGTCAATGCGCGATGAGGATATCAACCTTGAAGAGCTGCTCGGTTACGAGGGACCCTTCAAGACCGGCGCAACGTATGCGGCCCATAACGCCCAATGGACTGATTTCCAGGATACCTATAATATGCTGGCCAGCTTTGTCGGCGGTTCCCGCGACATCACCCCGAACCTGGTGAATATCGTCAACGCCGTCCTGGCCCAGCCCCTTACCGAGGAACAGGTACACGGTCTTCTGTACACGGCCGGTAAGCTCTTTGCCCGCCATGATCCAGCCGGGTGGCATTACCAGGGCTACGACCATGGCGCGGGGAACACCGACAGCTATGACCAGTTGCTGGATCTGCTGACGTATCTTCCCCTGGTGCATGACATCATGAAAACATCGGGCGGCACGGGCGAGAAATACGAAAGGATGCTGAGGAATGTTGACATTTTATTAAAGGATAACAGCAGCCTCCTGCATTACGCGGTGGGGGCCATGACCACTCCGTACTCCATGCAGTACATTATCGAGGACCTGGACCGTTTCCTGGGCTGGAGTATCATCAGCGACCCCAATTCGCCGCTCTGGGACGACCTGGTGCTGATGCTGGATGCCCTGGCTGATATGAACGATCCGAGGACTGACATCAGTGTGACCATTAAAAACCTTGGATTCCAGGCCGATTAGCAAAAGTTTAAATATGAAATCTCACATACCGGACACCCGCCATCAGGCGGGTGTCGGTTTTTGTGAATTTGCTCTGACCCCCCTATTCGCCGGCATGCATCCTGTTACTCTGACCCCGATTTTTCTGAATTATATGCATATGAACCGGGCATATCCTGGCTTTTCCTTACCCATGAGGTGTGATTTCCGGATCCCGATACCTTAATAAATTTCTTGACTCCTAAAAGATTAATGGGTAACTATTATTTACAGTAATAATCAAATAATGTTCATGGAGAAAACGAATGAGACGGTACATCAAGAAGGTGCTCGCGCCGGTCGACGGTTCGGAATCATCCAAAAAGGCACTTGAAATGGCCATTGTTATAGCCAAGGAGTCGCACGCAAAGCTTACCGTGCTTGAGGTAGTGGAAGAATTCGGTCCCCTGCCGGGATTCTACGGGGCCGCCCCTGAGGGCGTTGATCGCGTAAAATGGCTGTCGGAACAGCGTTTCGAAGAGGTCCATCCGATGCTGGACCATGAAAACGTCGATTGGGAAAGGATAGTGGTGGAAGGATACCCGGCGGACAAGATATGCGAGATCGCTGAAAAAGGCAAATTTGACATGATAGTCATGGGCTGTAAGGGCCGCTCAGCCGTCGCGCGGTTTCTCGTCGGGTCAATTTCCGACAGGGTAGTGCATCACGCGCATTGCTCGGTTTGTGTTGTAAAATAAAGCATTAATGTGCATGTTTCTATTTGACAGAACGAACGAAGTATGCATCAGTGCTGCACATATCCAGATACATATGAAGTCTTTTTGCAGGGCAAACATAAAGTCGTTTTTTGTAAAATTATTTTATTGTCAATTACATAATGCTTATGGCGTAAAAAGCCCTGAGAAGCTCTCCATATTGCAGCGCATCTTTATCAGACTTATTGCATTTCTTGTTTTTTCCCCGGTTTAAGGAGCAATGCCCCTTAAATAGCCCCCGCGGGGGCTTTCCGGGGAGCGGGATGGAAGTGTTACGCAACATCTCTATTATTTTTAAATGCCAGTATTGATTTTATCATGTTTTATGTATATTATTATTATATGGACGAAGCGCGAGAGTACGCTCAGCGGTGATTGATAAAATGACCATTTCTCTCCAGACAGGATTGAAGCAATCACAAAAGCTGGTAATGACCCGGTCCCTTCAGCAGGCTATTGAATTATTGCAGCTATCCACGGTAGAACTCTACGACAGAATATCCAGTGAACTCGTCGAGAACCCGGTCCTTGAAGAGGAGGTCGGCGTGATGTCCGCACAGGAGCCCACCGCTTCCGACGAGGAGACCGGCGTCTCCCGGAACCTGAGCGGCGAGCAGTCGCTGATGACCAGGGGGGAGGAGCAGCGGATCAATTACGAGGACGCCAGCGATACCGGGTATTCCGACGAGGATGATAAAAAGAGAAATTATCTCGAGAATGTTACCGCCCAGGAGGAATCCCTCACCGAGCACCTCCTCTGGCAGGCGCGTCTGACGGCACGCGATGAGCGCGAGTTGAACATATACCAGGCGATTATCACTTCCCTCAATGAAAACGGTTTTCTTGAAGAAGATCCGGCGGTGCTTGTTAAGGACGGCTGTTCTCCCGGCGAGGTTGAACGGATTCTTGAAAACATACGCCTGTTCGATCCGGTCGGCTGCGCCGTGCGGGACGTCCGCGAAAGTCTGCTGGTGCAGTGCGGCCACTTTTATCCGTCGGACGGCGTGCTGCGGAGCATTGTGGCCGACTGCTTTGAGCATTTTGAAAAACTGGATTATAAAAAGATGGCCGGCTTCCTCAACCTTCCCGTGGCGGACGTGCTTGAAAAAAGCAAGATAATACAGAATCTCGACCCGTATCCCGGACGCCAGTATTCGAACAGGACGGTCCGATACATAGTCCCCGATATCGACGTGAGGCTGGTTGACGGGGAGATCATCGCGAGCCTCAATGACGACTGGATTCCCGGGCTGCGCATCAATTCCTACTATATTTCGCTGCTGAAGAAAAAAAACATTGAAAAAAAATTACGGGATTATATTCAGGACAAAATGCAATCGGCCCGCTACCTTGTGAAGAATATCGCGAACAGGCGCACTACCATACTCAGGGTGGTTGATTCCATCATGAGGCGCCAGCGTGAGTTTCTGGAGCGCGGGCCCGGGCACCTGCATCCGCTTACGCACAGTGAAGTGGCCAGAGAGCTGAATCTCCATGAATCAACGGTAAGCCGCGCCACCAGCAACAAGTACGTGCAGACCAGCTGGGGCGTATTCGATTTGAAATATTTTTTCGTATCGCGGCTTAAAGCGGGCGGAAGCAGCGGGGAAACATCGTCCGATGAGGTCATGAACCTGATACGGGACGTTATCGAGCGTGAAAGCGCGGTGCGGCCTTACAGCGACGAGGAGATAGTGCGAATACTCGGCAAGGCGGGCATGACGGTGGCCCGGCGTACCGTGGCGAAATACAGGGAGATACTGCGTATCCCCCCGTCAGGCAGAAGAAGGAAAATCAATAAAATTAAATCAGAGGAGCGTACATGAACATCACAGTAACCGGAAGGCATCTGACTATTTCAGACAGCCTGCGTGACTATGCGGAAAAAAAGATAAAAAAACTGGACCGGCATTTCAATCAGCTGATCGATGCTCACGTCATCCTGGCTGTTGAAAAGCTGGATCATATTTCCGAGGTCGTGTTAAACGGCGACGGTGTGCAGTTCCACGGCAAGGAAAAGGCGGCCGATCTCTTCTCCGCTATTGATCTCCTGTTCGAAAAAATGGAGAAACAGGTCCGCCGTTATAAAGAAAAGCACCAGATGCATAAAGGCCCCGAAAAAGGCGAGGGCGCTTCTATAGATTTCACCAGCAATGGAGGAAAAGAGGTCGTCCTCCGGCAGGTCAGCAACAAGCCTATCGACAATATCGAGGCGTTGCTGCAGATGCGGGTTGATAAAAAGGATTATATTCTGTTTAAAAAGGGCGAAAGCAAGATCGAGGCTGATATGGCCGCCTCCCATAAGAATTACGCTGTCATCTTCCGGGGGCCGAACGGGCTTAAAATGATTGAAGTGCCTGCCGAGAAGTCCGATGGGAGCGCGCACGCGGGCCATTTCGTGGCCTATTCCCTCGATATCTTCGATGACTCCCCGGCGAATCCGAAGGTTGAATTCAACAAGCTCAATTCATGCGATATGATGAAACTCACCCTTCACGAGGCGATACTCGAGATTGAAAACTCAAGGCAGCCGTTCATGCCCTTTTTCAACATTGAATCAGAGTTCATAAATATCATCAGCAAGAACGG
>CAZZHU010000093.1:0-2837 GCA_964654045.1 uncultured Leptospirales bacterium | reverse complement strand
AAGTAATGGTTCCTGCGTTCTGACCCCGCGCAGCCTGGCGGACCGCGCGATTGCGCGGGATGCCGGCTGCCGCGTCCATGGGCGGCTATGCGGAATATAACGGCGCGCGATACCTGTACACGATATCAATGGAAAACAAAATACTGGTTAAAAATTTTCTCGAGGATACCGGCGTAATAGACCTGCAGATACGCCTTGTAGCCGGCAGCTCCGGGCTTGCCAGGGAGATCCGGATCGGTGACATCAACCGGCCCGGGCTCACCCTGGCCGGTTTCTACGATTTTTTCGCCTATGACCGCATCCAGATATTCGGCCTGGGCGAAAGCGCCTACCTGCGCCAGCTCTCGGATGAGGATAAGCGGGATGTTGTGACTAAATTCTTTTCCTACGACGTGCTCTGCTGCGTATTCACCCATGGCGAGGAACCCGACAACCTGTTCCTGGAATTCGCTGACCGGAAAGGGGTCCCCGTATTCGTTACCCACAAGGACACGACAAGGTTCATCAGTTCCCTCATCTACCTCCTGAACGAGGCCTTTGCCCCGACCATAACCCTTCATGGCACCTTCGTGGACGTGTACGGCATCGGGGTCCTCCTGATAGGCAAGAGCGGCGTGGGGAAAAGCGAATGCGCCCTGGAGCTTGTCGAACGGGGCCACCGGTTTATCGCTGACGATGTGGTGGTCATCAAGAGGGTCGATGAATCCATACTGATGGGCAGCGGATCGGAAATTCTCAAGCACCACATGGAAATACGGGGCCTCGGAATCATCAACGTGAAGGATATATTCGGCATACGTTCCGTCAGGGACCGGAAACGCGTCGAACTCGCGGTCATCCTCGAGGAATGGGTCCAGAACAAGGAGTATGACCGCCTCGGCCTCGAGGAGCAGACATACCCGATCCTCGATATCGATGTGGCCAGCATCATGGTTCCGGTCCGGCCGGGAAGGAACATCCCCATCATCGTTGAAACCGCGGCGCTGAACCAGCGGCTGAAGAAACTGGGCATATACACAGCCCGGGACCTGGACCGCACTATCCAGGAGAATCTCCTGAAGGGGAAAAACAGTAAATGACCGAGCGAGAGGTTGTGGTGAAGAGCGACGCCGGCGTGCACGCGCGGCCGGCCATGATGATAGTAAAAGAGGCGATGAAATATCCCTGTGAAGTCAAGCTTATCAAGGATGACGTGGAGGCCGATTGTAAATCTATCATGTCCGTACTGGGACTGGCAATAGTATCGGGATCGCGGCTTATCGTGCGGGCCAGCGGCGAAGGCGAAGCGAATGTCGTCGAAACGATTGTCACGATGATAGAGAATAATTTCAGATCCCATGAAGAATCTTCTCAAGAAAATTAATCTTTTTCCGGACGATACCCGCGTACAGGACGTCCTGTTCCTGGTGGGTATTTTCGTCTTTATATCCATCCTCATAATCGGTCTTTTCCCCGGAAAGAACATCAAGATCGGCAAGAGCCAGGAATTTTTCATATTCGCGGCCATGACGGTCCCCCTGGTCGCCGCCCTTTACTTCATAATAATGTCACTGCGCCGGAACCTGTATACCGGTATGCAGGGCGCCCGCTCGAGCATCCAGAGCAAAATGGCAATGGCCTTCGTGTTCGTGGCGGTGCTGCCGTCCCTGCCGCTGGTCTTCACTTCCAACTACCTGCTGAACCAGACCCTCTCGAACCTCATCCTGGACAAAACATCCATAGCCCTGAACGAGGCGGTGACCATGTCCAACGATCCGGTGGTCCAGATGATGGAGGATATGAAGGGCGAACTCCAGGCGGTCCGGTACCAGATGGACAACGGCACGCTGTCCGTTGCCACGCAGGACAGCAGGTTTTACGTCAGGAATCTTTATTCAATGAAGAGCATATCCGTGTATACATTCAATCTCTACCTGGGCGAGGAGAGCAACAACCTCTGGTTGCTGGACACCATGCCGGATGACGTCCAGAAGGGGGTCGGCGATTTTTACGCAATATCCAGCCTGAAGGAAGATTTCCGGATCGACAAACTCGCGATACAGAAACGGGATTACCTGGCCGGCGCCCTCAGGTATAATAATTATCTTATCGTACTCTGTAAAAGCATCCCGGAAGACATGGCAAAGAGGACCGTCCTCTTCGCCCAGTCCCTCAACGATCACCGGCGCCTGGCGAATATCATCAATGATCTGAAAAGCGACAGCGGCCTCTATCTTTTCGGCATCACGCTCTTCATCATCCTGGTATCGGTCCTCATGAGCCTCTACCTCTCGAAAAATATCACCAAGCCGGTCCTGGAACTGTCTGATGCGGTGCGGAATGTTTCCGGGGGCAATTTTGACATTTCGCTCTACCGGGACTCGGAAGACGAACTGGGCCTCCTCTTCAAGTCCTTCAACAGCATGGTCTACCAGCTCAACCGGAACCGGAGGATCGTGTATCAGAAGCAGCGCCTCGAGGCGTGGCGGGAAATGGCCCGCCAGGTGGTACACGAGATCAAGAACCCCCTGACGCCGATCCAGCTTTCGGCGGAACGGATACGGAAGAGGTATGTCGAGAACCATCCCGATATCAGAAATATCATCATGGCAGGGACCGAAACCATAGTCGAGGAGGTGGGCGTCCTGAAGAACATATTGAGCGAATTCACCGAGTTCGCGCGCCTTCCCGAGATGAAGCCGGTCAAAACCGATATCAACGCGCTACTTGAAGGCTGCATTAATTTTTTTTCCGGCCATGAGCAGGTGACGTTCCATGCTGAAATAGACGGGAGAATTCCGGAAATCTATATTGACAAGAATCTCATCAAGCAGACACTGAACAATCTGATACAGAAC
>CAZZHU010000092.1:0-17011 GCA_964654045.1 uncultured Leptospirales bacterium | reverse complement strand
TGCTGTGTACTCTACTCCGTCAAAAACTTCGTGTCCTGTGTTCATTTCCCTGTCTCCTCTCTCTGTTCTATGTCTCTAGTATAGCATATAGCTATACGTTTGTCAATAGGCAAACCATAGTACCATGGTACTAATTTCGCACGAGTTTTTAGCAAACGGAAACCCCGCGCGGGCGGGGTGGGGTCCGTTATGTCCTGTCAACTTCGCACTATCAGACTTATGTCACAAGCATGTTACATAATACCTTACAATACCGTACCGCACTTCGGACAGCGGGCGTGTCCGGGGGCGACGGACGCCGCGCGGGTGTTCCCCGGGCAGCGGATGCCCGGCCTGGGGATCCTGAATTATTGTTTCGAGATGATGTATGTCGTGGCGCGGGAAGTGATAAAGGACGGCTTCCTGGACATTCCCGACCACATGCACGGCGCGATCATGTATTCAAGGAAATTCAAATTTTTTAATCCCGTACACGAGGGTATACTGCGGGCCATCATGAGGGACCTGGGTAAGTATTCCCTTTCCGACATATCCTGGGGCATCATAACACAGACAATCATAGAGGAATACAAGAACCAGCCGCAGGCCTATGCCCCGTCGGAACAGGTCTATTATGTTTCGGAACGGATGAGAGAGTACTTCCACTCGAAAAGATACACGTCCGTGTACAACAAGTACTACCGGCGCAAGCATTTCAGGTTTGAATATGACGAGATGGTGAAGCGAAGAGAGGTCATCCTCAAGTCAAAAAGCATCGTCGACCTGTAGCGCTAGCCCCGCGGGGGATCATCGGCTACGGCGTCGGTCTCCATCAATCTGCATATGCGCGACAGGTCATCGATGTTTTTACCCAGTTCCCGCGAAGCCGATCCCAGCATTTTCTCCAGTTCCCCGTGTTCCCTGGCAAGCCGGCCCATGGCCTTGAGCGCCTGGCCGCGGACCGAGATGAGTTCATCGGCCTCGCCGCTTTCGAGGAGCACTTTGTACAGCATCCCCGGACGCACCCCGATCAGCGAAGAAAGGTCGGCTTCCGCTTTAGAGATTTCGAAGTCGGCGCCATCGATATCGTCGATTACGGCCGAGTCGCCGCCGATGATCTCGATAACCTTTTCCAGGTTGCCGGATCTTCCGTAATGCAGTTTGTCGGTTTCGCTCAGGAGAAGTCTTTCCAGCATCTGAAGCTTTATCCCGTAGAAGCGGATTAGCCCGGCGATGATTGACGCGGCGTCATCCCTCAATGCTGAAGCTTCCTTTGGCTCCAATGTTGGTTTTGTCCGAGGATGTCTCGTTGGCCGATATTTTGTCCCACGCGTCCCGGAGTTCCTTGATCAGCTTGAGCACGTTTTTTATCATTTCCGGGTCTTTCTTGATGTTTGCCTCAAGAAGGGCTTTCTTGAAGTAGAGGTACAGATTAAAGAGGTTTTGCGATATCTCTCCGCCATCCCTCATGTTCAGGGACAGCAGGAGCTCGGTTATGATATCCTGGGCCTTGATGATGTTGGTATTGACAATATCATAGGTCTTGGGATTCATGTTGTCGATGGCAATGTTCAGGAACTTGATCGCCCCGTCGTAGAGCATGACAATCAATTTTCCCTGGTTGGCTGTCGCGATCTGGGTTTTTTTATATTCGTTGAAAGGATTTTTTTCAGGCAAGGCCATTAATTCCCCCGGTCTGCAATGATTAAGGAAGCTGATAAAATCAAACCTCCCCGCCCTCCGCGGGCGAATGTTCCCTGTTACAGCATTCGATCCTTTTCTATTATCGTATTAATATTCATCAATCTGAATTATTAATTCCAAGCGGGAACATGTCTTTCGGTAAATAATATACATAATTTTCCGTTACTGGACAAATGATAATTATTCAATATAAAAATAAATGACGGCAGGATGCCGGTCCGGACAGCAGCCGCAGTCACGCACCCGCGCCTTCAGGCGGGCCCCCTCGTGGAGTTGCGTGGGTCGTGCGGAACTGGAGAAATACGCAGTATGGCCTACCTGGCGAAAATTGCCTCGATCCGGCGGAGGATCTCCTGGTATTTCTCCAGTGTTTTTGAGACAATTTCATCCGGCAGTGGCGGCGGAGGGGAATTCTTGTCCCAGGTGGTGGTTTCAAGGTAGTCCCGGATATATTGCTTGTCAAAGCTCACGGGAGAGGTCCCGACCGCGTAGGAGGTTTCATCCCAGAAGCGGGAGCTGTCCGGCGTCAGGACCTCGTCGATGAGGATGATCTCGTTGTCGGCGAAACCGAATTCAAGTTTCGTGTCGGCAAGTATGATCCCCTGGCGCGCCATGAGGTCCCGCGCGAATTCATAAATCCGGAGGGTCACTTCGCCCAGCCGGTACGCCAGTTCATCGCCGAGTTTGGCGCGCATCACGTCAACCGGCACGTTCATGTCGTGCCCCGAGTCTTCCTTGGTCGCGGGCGTGAAAAGCGGCGCTTCGAGTTTTTCCGCGAGCTGGAGGTTCGGCGGCAGGGCAAGGCCGCAGACCGAGCCTTTTTCCTGGTAGTCCTTCCATCCCGTGCCGATGAGGTAGCCCCGGGCGATGCATTCGAAGTCGATGCGTTCGGTTTTGCGAACGATGACGGACCGGTCCTTCAGGAGCTCGGGATAATCGCAGAACGGCTTCGGGAACCGGGCCACGTCATCCTCGACGATATGGTTCTTGATGACCTTGATATTCTTGAACCAGAGATTCGATATTTTATTCAGGATTATGCCCTTGCCGGGGATGCCGTTGGGGAATACATGGTCAAAGGCGGATATGCGGTCAGTCGAAACAATGAGAAGATGCTCCTTGTCGACGTTGTAAAGGTCGCGCACTTTACCGCTGTATTTCTTTTTAACGCCTGGTATCTTGATATTGACCACAGGTTCCATAGTAAGCTCCCCATCAGGTAAATGGCGCGAAGCGCTCCGGCAGGCTTCACTAAAACTGCCTCTGATATTTTATGTCGTATAGTATCATATTTTGTCAACAAAAATGATTCTTCTTTGGCATTTTCCAATGGATTTATTCAGAATATGTGGGACGGGTTGCGTCAGAAAAAGCCTCAGGACCTGCGGAACTCGGACAAAGAAATTGAAGACTCGGACAGTCCTCGGCCCTTCGGCTCTTTTTCTGACGCAACATCAGGGCCCATCCATTGGATAATGTTTCGGGTGGGCGGGTTCATCCTGAACCCTGTGAGCGGGGGCACACCCTCCATCCTGATTCTATCAATTGGATAATGCTCTTTGGGGGATAGAAAAGACAGTCCTCGGCCCTTTGGCTCTTTTTCTGACGCAACAATGATCACCGCAATAATCCATTGGAAAATGCTTTGACGGGGAGGGAGAGAGGATAAATAAAAAATTGACAGGATTGGATGTATCCTTTTTACTCCATCCTGATCTCATAAATAGTATATGAATTCCCTGATCATACATAAAATAAAAACTGCCGGGGGGATTGCGGGTCTCTGTGCCGTCATCCTGCTGGCAGGTTACGGTGCCGGATCACTGCTCGGAAGCAGTTTTATGGAAAGTATTCTTTTCGGCGAAGCCAGGTTCCCCCTGCTGCTGTCCCGGCCGGTCAGCCAGTTTTACGACGCATATACGCTGATCAACAGCGGCAACCCCTTCAGCAGGCTGAGCGGGTATTATTCGCTGGTTGACAACAACATGATCAATGAGCAATTCATCAGGGAACGGTACGGCCGGGAACAGTTCATTGTCATTAAAAGAACGCTCCTCTGGGCCCTCAGTTACTCGCAGGACAGCGGAAAAGCGCTCAGGTTCTATGCCTCGGTATATACGGCCAGCGATGATTCGTTGAAGAAAGATATTTTGCGGTATATGATGAAGCTCGATAGGAAGTATTACGGCGGTTTTGTCAGGGAGAATAAAGTCAAACCCCCATTCATCCCGGAGTAGCGTCGCTCCCCGGCATAATTCATTTTATTCTTGTCAAAGAAAACAGCTTGCAACATAAATGGACAGAGGTATCATATTATCTTCTTGAAATTGTTTGTATAAATTTCTTCTGGGGTCAAAGGGGCGAAGCCCCTTACAAGCCCCGCAGGGTTCCCCTGCGTCTCTCACCAGGGTCGCGGGCAGAGCCTGCGTTATGGAGTATCGCAATGGATAATAAACAATATATCGAAAAGCTATGCACGGACGCCAGGGCGGCCTCACGCGTTGTCGCAAACTACACGACCGTTCAGAAGAACAACCTGCTCATGAAGATGGCGGCCGATCTTCGCAGAAAAACCGACTTTATCATTGCCGAGAACAAAAAAGACCTCGCGGCAGCGGAAGAGGCGGGTGTCAGCAGGGCTCTCTATGACCGCCTGCTGCTGAACAGGGAACGGATCGACGGCATGGCGGTTTCCATGGAGGAAATCGCGCTTCTGCCTGACCCTGTCGGCAGGATTGATAAGATGGTCATGCGCCCTTCCGGGATCCGGGTGGGGCAGATGCGGATCCCCCTGGGGGTCGTGGCGGTCATCTACGAGGCCCGGCCCAATGTCACCACCGATATCGCCGCCCTCTGCATCAAATCGGGCAACGCCGCCATCCTCCGGGGCGGCAGGGAGGCGATCTGCTCCAACACGGCCCTCCACGCCGTCGTCCGCGGTGTGCTGGCGGAATCCGGATGCCCGGAGAGCGCCGTGACCTTCATCGGCAGGACCGAGCGCGAGCTGGTCCCCGTGCTGCTGAAGATGAAGCAGTATATCGACGTGGTGATTCCCCGCGGCGGCGAGTCCCTGATAAAGGCCGTCACCGATGAATCGACGATACCGGTCATCAAGCATGACAAGGGAGTGTGCCACGTTTTCGTGGACGAAAGCGCCGATGAGGAGATGGCCAACCGCATCGCGGTGAACGCCAAGGTGCAGCGTCCCGCCGTATGCAATGCCGTGGAGACGCTCCTCATCCATGCGAAATATCCGTACAAGGAATCGCTTCTGAAAAGCCTGCTGGACCGGAACGTGGAAATCAGGGGATGCGGGAAGACGGTCGCGCTGATACCCGGCGTTGTCAGGCCCGCCGCTCCCGGCGATTACGGGTACGAGTTCGGAGACCTGGTGATCGCGGTGAAGATAGTCGATTCGCTTGAGGAAGCCATGGAGCACATCGCGCGGTACGGCTCGAACCACTCCGATGCGATCGTTACGTCCGATTACATGAATTCCGAGAAGTTCCTCCGGGAGGTCGATTCAGCCGCGGTCTTCGTCAACGCGTCGACGCGCTTTCACGACGGCGGGGAATTCGGACTGGGGGCCGAGGTCGGGATTTCAACCGAGAAGCTCCATGCCCGTGGCGCCATGGGCGTGGAGGGGTTGACGACCCTGAAGTACGTCGTATACGGGAAAGGAGAGGTGCGGTAAGCTTTGAAACTGGGTATTTTCGGGGGGACCTTCAACCCGATCCATTACGGCCATCTCATCAACGCTGAAATCATCCGATCGGACTTCCATCTCGACAGGATCATACTGATGCCGGCCAAATATCCGGTGCACAAGTCCCTTGCCGGGGAGGTCCCGGCGGAAGACCGGTATGCCATGGCGGTTCTCGCCGTGGCGGACGCGCGGCAATTCGAGGTTTCCCGTATTGAAATTGACAGGAAAGAGCCTTCCTATACCATAACCACCGTCCATGATCTGCAGGGTCGGTATCCCGGCAGCGAGCTGAATCTCATAGTGGGGATGGATTCCCTCAATACCATTGACACCTGGCGCGAGACGGATCATCTGATGAAGCATGTGTCTCTCATCGTGATGCGCCGTCCCGGAGAGCAGGGCCCCCGCGATCCTGACCTTGGGGGGTGGCGCGTGCGGTACGCGGAAAACCCGCTGATCGACATCAGCTCCACCGTCATCAGGGAACGCCTCGGGGCCGGAAAATCGGTGCGCTTTCTGCTGCCCGGCGCGGTCATTGATTACATTGCCAGAAAGGGGTTATACAGAAATTGAAACGTAAAGTAATGATTGTCTCGGCGATCCTGCTCCTGGTGCTCGTGTCGCTCCTCGTATACTACTGCCACGGCGTTCGGACCAGGAACGCCGTCGAGAAGCTCATCCAGAAGAAAAAGATCATCAATATCCTGGTGGCGGGAAGCAACAGGGACAATGACCACAAGCACAAGTTCTTCGCCATTGTCAGCATCAATCCGGACAACAGGCGGATCGGCGTAACCTTCATCCCGCCCTCCTTCAAGATACGCCTTGATGACGACGGGGATCACAGCGCCCGCATTGATGAAGTGGTGGTGTTCAATTTCAACCGGCTGCGGTATTCGCTCCAGAAAGACCTCAAGCTGAACATACCCTTCTACGCCGAGATATACGCTCCGGACGTGGAGCGCCTGGTTAACCTGATGGAAGGAATCGAGCTGTTCGTCCTCGATCAGCCCAGGGACCCGGCGTGGATGAACGTCGGCGTGAATTATTTTGACGGGCAGAAAGTAATGCGGTACATCAATACCGTGGATGAAAATTCGATATACCTGAAATACGACCGGATACTGGACATCCTCATGACGCTCTACAAGGACCGGGAGCGGCTTGAGCGTTTCAACAAGCTGGAATTTATCCATGAAATGATGAAGTCGCTTAAGACCAACCTGCTTCCCCAGGAGATCATGGGAATCTGCGATCTCGTATTCAAGGACGGCGATGTCATGGCCACGGTGCTGCCGGGATTCTTCAAGGACGGCTATTACGTCATGGACGACATCACGTTCCGGATATACGAAAAGGAGTTCCTCGCTCTGCTCATAGTCGACAAGAGCGAAAAGGAGATTGACGCGGCCATCAAGGTGAAGATCCTGAACGGCACCGACGTGCCCGGACTGGCGAGAAAGATGCGGGAGAGCCTGATCCGGGAAGGATTGAGCGTCGTCGAGTTCGGGACCTCGCCGTACCGTAAGATGAGCAAGTCCATTCTCATCAACAAACGGGGCAACGTCGCCGCCGTGAACCGCGTGTCCGAGCTGACCGGCATACAGAATATATACCATATCATTGACAATACCCAGCTGCATAATATACTGATCATACTTGGCGAGGACCTTGCGAAGTGACGGAACTGAAAAAGTTATCCGAAGATGAAATGGTGGAAATCTTCCGGGAGTGCGCCCGGCTTCTTGACGATAAGAAGGGATCTGATATCGTTTTCATGGACCTCCGGGACGTGAACAGTTATCTTGATTACTTTATCATAACCACCGGCAATTCGCGGATCCATTGCCGTTCCCTGGCGAAGGAACTGGAGAAGTTCATCCATACCCGCGGGCTGCGCTCCCGCAACAAGCCTGATTACGAATCGGGATGGATCATTCTCGATTGCGGCGAGCTGATCGTGCATATTTTCACCCGGGAACTGCGCGAGTATTATCAGCTGGAGAAGCTGTGGGGCGATGCGAAAAAGATGACATTCTGACGCGGGGACGGGGTTCGAACGATGATGAAAAAAACGGCATTCTTGCTTGCTATTACCGCCCTGGCGGGACTGGCCGCCTGCGGGAAACTGGATGATACATTGAAGGGCATCGACCCGCCGTATGTGGCCACGCAGTTTTTCGAGACCTGGAAGAAGAAAGACTGGAAGGCCCTGTACGGGATGACGGACCCCAGCTTCATGCGGCTGTTGCGCACCCAGAGGCTTTCCCCCGAACTCCAGCGTATGAGCGACGAGGAGCTCTTTATCCATGAATTTGAACAGGTCCAGAGACTGAACCCGGACAAGGTCCTGAAGTCATATAAGATCCAGAATATCTCGTCGTGGAAAAAAGGGGATACGACCCTGTGGCTCTATGCAGCCGTTAACGGGAAAAACAGAAAGATCGCCATGACGCTGGATGGACTTTCGCTGAAGATAGACCTCACACGGATCGAATGACCGCTGGATCCGGAAGGCGCGCAGGGCAAATGAAGGAATTTCAGGTGGGGGTGAGGAACCGTGCTTACCATTGATTGCTCAGAACAGAAAAATATCTGCATCATATCGTTGAACGGCGAGCTGATTTTCAACGAAATGGAGGAAGCCGACAAGGTCATCATGGAGATATTCGCCAGAAAACCGGGTGTCATGGCGATGAACTGCAAGAACCTGCACAGCCTCGATTCCTCAGGCCTGGGGCTGTTTATAAAATTCTCGAAAGAGGCGAAGAAAGCTGATATACGGCTGATATTTATCGATATAACGGACCATGTTTCCACGCTGTTCGATGTTTCAAAGCTTGAAAGCATCTTCGAGATAATAACGGAAGAGGAATTTACAAAGACCTTTCCGCGAAAATGACCCCCCGCTGTTCCCTCCGGGGCGCGTTCATTACGCGCCGGGCAGGGATGCCCCGTTTTCAAAAATCCATTCCCCGCCGTGTTCCCTGGCGAGACAGAGCTTCACACCGTCCCCGTTTGCTTCCGCGACAGCGAAGGTGTGCTCTGTCCGCGAACCGATGTAGTGGCTCCCGGGGTTGCAGATGATGCCATGCTCCGTCTGCCTTATCACCGGGAGGTGCGTGTGCCCGAAGAGGAGGATCCGCGCCCCGGAGAGGGCCATGAGCCCGTCCATGGCGGCGTAGCGCTGTTCCCATGCGGAGGCCGACAGATACGGATGGATGTCCAGCCGGTGGCCGTGCAGCAGGAGGGCCGTGCCGGCCCCCATGGAGATGATGAGGCGTTCCGGGTAATCCGCCGCTCCGTCCTCGTTGCCCGAAACGGCGATAAGCGGGATGTTCCGTTCCCCGGAAACGGCAATGGCGTCGTGAATGCCGTCGCCGAGATGTATCATGGCGTCGAAGGGCCCCGTCTGGATCATCGCGTCGCGCATCGTTTCGGGGTTTCCATGGGTGTCGGAAAAAATGGCCCAGCGGGTCCGGTTCGCGTCTTTCATTCCTGGATACGCTGGATCACATCTTTCAGGTCATCGACGCCATAGGGCTTTGCCACCATGCCGCAGAAGCCGAAGGCCCGGTAATCGGACATGACCGGGTCGATGGAATAGCCGCTCGATACTATTGCCCTGACGGACGGATCAAATTCCCTGAGTATATTGATAGCCTCTTTGCCGCCCATGCCGCCGGGGACCGTCAGGTCCATTATGATGAAATCGAAAGGGGTTCCCGATTGTTTGGCCTCCTTGTACAATTCAATGGCCTCCCTGCCGTCATGGGCGCCCGTGGTTTCGAAACCGAGGTGGTGTAATATTTTCCGGCCCACATCGAGCACCATCTCGTCGTCATCCATGAGGAGCACCCTGCCGCCGTTTAAATCTTTCCCGCCGGGATAGTGTATGGCCGCCGTGACTTTCTGCTCCGTCGCCGGGAGGTATATGGTGAAACTGGTCCCCTTCCGTTCGGACGACTCGACGTTTATATAGCCGTTGTGTTTATGGATGATGGAATAGGTGACCGAGAGCCCCAGGCCGCTCCCTTTTTCTTTTGTCGTGAAAAAAGGATCGAAGATCTTGTGAAGGTGCTTCCTGGATATTCCGTAACCCGTATCGGTAATTTTTATGGCAAGGTAATTGCCCGGTTCGAAGGGCATGTTGTCGCCGGATGTGATGACGCGGTTCTCTGCGGATATGTTCACGAAACCGCCTCCCGGCATGGCCTCCCGGCAATTCAGCACCAGGTTGTGGATGACCTGGCTGATCTGGCCCTCGTCGATTTCAGCGTTCCAGAGACTGTCCGGAATGTCGAAATTGCTTTTGATCTGGGAACCGCGGAGCACGAAATCGGTCGTATCCACCAGCAGGTCGCGGATCGAAGCGATCTTCTTGATCGGCGCTCCCCCCTTGGAAAAGGTCAGGAGCTGCATCGTGAGGTCTTTCGCCCGTTCCGATGCCTTTTCCGCCTCGGTCAGGATCCCGTAATCTTTCGAGTCCGGCGAGAGATCGAGCTTGGCGATGGATATGTTACCCATGATGGCGGTGAGGAGGTTGTTGAAATCGTGGGCGATGCCGCCGGCAAAAATTCCCAGGGACTCGATTTTGCTCGTCTTGAGGAGCTCGTTTTCAGTCTGTTTCCGCTTGGTGATGTCGTGGACCATGGACCACATCCCCGTGTTGCTGCCGCTTTCGTCCTGGATGAGGTATATCCTGAGTTCCACCGGGACCAGGGTGCCGTCTTTCCGCTGGTATTCTTTCTCAAATAAATCGGAATGGCCCCTGGTCAGCACCTGTTCCTCGATGAGCTTTTTCTGAAGGTCGTGCCACCTGCCCGGGGTAAGGTTCCATATCGTCAGGGAGTACAGCTCCTCCGGGGAGTAACCGGTTATCTGCTGGTAGGCTGAATTGAATTCGATGATCCTGCCGTTCATGTCAAGGCTCACGAATCCGTCGAGCATGCTGTCGTAGAGCTTACGGTACCGCCGTTCCGAAGCCAGGAGGGAGCGCTCAATGATCTTCCTGTTGGTGATGTTGTCAAGGAGTATGAGGCCCCTTCCGTCCTGTCCCAGGGGGGAGTACCTCATCATGGCTTCCTGGACGATCCCGTTTTTAGCATGGACTTTCATCTCAATGGTGTTCATTGAATTGCCCTTGCCATGGTCCCTGACGATCAGTTCCCATTCTTTTTTAATAAGCAGCCGGTATTCTTCTTCGGGATAGGCCAGTTCCCACCACCGGTCAATCGACGGGAGGTCTTCCTTGGTGTAGCCGAAGGCTGAATTGTTTTTGCTCCCCAGGAAGTCCAGGGACCCGTCCCGGTCGATTATGGCCATTACCTGCGGCGATTCCTCGATGACGCCGCGGAACAACTCCTCGCTTTTCCTGATGTCCTCTTCCGCGGCCCTGGCCCTGTCAAGGGCCAGGCGGTTGATCTTGTATATCTGGAAGGAGATGGCCCCGCTTATGGCCATGGCCATTGTCGCATCCACGGTGTAAGAAATAAGCGTTGTTGCCGGGATGTCGACCCTGTCCTTGATGATGATAATGAAAACGCAAAGGACCGCAAAATTCATGATGTAATAGAATATAATGACATGGGTCATCCGCTCCACGACAAGGGGAGTGACGGTGAGCAGGCCGATTATAAGCGTAACTGACATCATCCTCGTGATATAATCCCCGTCGTCCAGATTGATGAAATAATACGACCAGAGGATGGTGAAGGTGATGATGAGAAAGGAATGGGCGGCCAGAAAAAAGCGTCCCGACCGCAATATGAACATCAGTATAACGATCACCGCAGTGATGATAACTATCGGCATTTTATGATAGATGTCCCAGTCCAGGTAAAAAGAAAAATACAGGTAAATGGGGATTACCAGTAAAAGAATAAGGCCCCAGATCGTAAATACGATTTTTGATTTCTGCCGGATTATAAAATCTTTATCGTCGTATGTATGGAGAAAAAAATGGATTACTGTTCGTAAGGGATTAATGCGCATATGTTTATTTTCTATGGATTGGTGAATAGTTTCTATATGGTGATCATAAAAATGTCAAGATAATAATTTTGATATCCGGATCTTCCGGAAGACCGGAAAGGGATACGGCCGGGCCGCCGGATAAATCCCCGTTGCCGCGGGAAGCGGAAACGGGCTACCATACAGAGCTGATAACCAGCAGCAATGAAAGCACGGAGATGGCGACCGTGAACAGGACCACGATGGCGTTATAGAGCTTCGAATTCGTGTATTCACGCATGATCTTTTTGTCATTGATTATGATGAGCATGCACACCAGCACGAAGGGAAGGGCGAGCCCGTTGATGACCTGCGAGATCATCATGATTTTGATAAGGGGCATGTCGGAGAACAGGATGACCCCGGCCCCGATGAAGATAAGGAGCGTGTAGAGTATGTAAAACTGGGGCGCCTCGGTGAAATTTTTGTCCACGCCGGTTTCCCATCCGAAGCTTTCGCACACGCTGTACGCCGTCGACAGGGGCAGGATGGAAGCCGCGAAGAGCGAGGCGTTGAGCAGGCCGAAGGCGAACAGCAGCGAGCAGTATTCTCCCGCCAGGGGCCTCAGGGCTATTGCGGCGTCGGCGGCGGTCTGAATCGGCTGCTGCCCGTGGCCGCTGAAAAGGACCGTTCCGCACACGACGATTATGAAAAACGCGACGATGTTGACGACAAGACAGCCGATGATGGTGTCGATTTTGGAATACCGGTAGTTCTCGGCCTGGATCCCCTTTTCGGCCACCGAGGCCTGCTGATAAAACTGCATCCATGGCGCGATGGTCGTGCCTATGACGCCGACGCAGGCGAGCAGGTAGTCGTATTTGAAATGGATCCGCGGCCGTATGACTTCGCCCATGATTTCGGGCCACGGCTCCGTCACCATGAACCCCGATATGATGTAGCTTATGTAGAATATGCACGCCACGAGGAATACCTTCTCCACCGACTTGTACGTGCCTTTGACCACTATGTACCATACGATGCATGCCCCGGCCGGCACCGAGACGTATTTGCTGACGCCGAAGATCTCCAGGCCCGCGGCGATACCGGCGAATTCGGAGATGATGTTGCCGAAGTTTGTCAGGAGGATCAGTATCATGAGGTAGAACGTGGTTTTCACGCCGAACTTCTCCCGGATGAGGTCTGAAAGGCCCTTGCCGGTGATGACGCCCATGCGGTTGCACATTTCCTGCACGATGACCAGGGCGATGGTGATGGGGATGAGGGTCCAGAGGAGGGCGTACTTGAAGTTGGCGCCGGCCAGGGAATAGGTGGTGATGCCGCCGGCGTCATTGTCCACGTTGGCGGTAATGATGCCGGGGCCCATGACCGAAAGGAAGAGGATGAGCCGCTGGACCTTCGGGTTCGCTTTTATCGATTCGATGATTCTCATTACACTTCTTCCGTCTCCTCGCGGATTTCGGGGAACACGGGCTCGAAGGCGTCCTTGATGGTGATGATGCCCTGTATCCGGTCCAGGTCGTCGACCACGGGCACCACCGTGAAATTGTACTTGTAGAATATCTGGGCTACCTGCTTGATGTGGGCGTCCACCCTGACCCTGACGACGTTTTTCCGCATTATTTCCCCGATGGGCGTCTTCGATCCGGCCCTGATGAGCTGTTTCAGGGTGAGGACGCCAATGGGCGCGTCCAGGTCGTTCAGCACGTAGATGTAGTATATCGATTCAATCTCATCGGCGACTTTCCTGATCCTGCGCATGACCCTGTTCGCGGTTTCGTTCTCCTGCGCCGATACGAATTCGGTGTTCATGAGACTGCCGGCGACATTGTCGGAATGCTTGAGGAGCGTCTTGATCTGCCCGACCTTTTCCTCGGGCAGGATTTTATAGAGGGCCGCCACGGTATCGTAGGGCAATTCGTCGAGGAGGTCAACGACCTCGTCCATGGGCGTCTCGTCCAGTATCCGCGCGAGGCGGTCATGTTCCAGGGACTTGGCCACGATGAGCCTCATTTTCAGTGGCAGCTCCTGGAGGATGTCCGATGCGGTGGCGTCGTCAAAGGAGGTGAATATGAGCATCCGCTCCTCGGCCCCCAGGTCGATGAGGATGTCGGCCAGGTCGGCCGGGTGGAGCTGCGAAAGCTTCGAGGAGGGGATCCTGAGCGAAAGGGACTTGAAATCGTCGACCGCGGTGATGGGCTGGACGAACTTCCATGGAATAAACTTGTCTTTCAGCTCGTACGCGAAGAGCCACTTCACCGCGGAATTGAAAAAACGCAGCCACCCGAGCCTCCGGAGCAGTCCCTTGAACCCGACATCGACGTGGACGATCCACAGCTTGATGCCGTCCTTCAGGATATGCAGGTCGTTCACCCGCACCACCTTTGAACCGGCTATATCGACGATCTGCTTGTCCCAGAACGTTTCCCGCAGCCGCAGCTCGTTGGCCGAAAGCCTGAAGGGCTCCTTCGCGTGATCGGTGTGTTCTATGACGACAAGCCTGTCTTCGAGGATGTTATGGACGCATTTCCACGGGTAATACAGGAGCTTCTTCCTGAGGCCTTTCCGGACGATGAGGGCGTTGATCTTCGGGTACATGCCGTGAACGTCGGCGATGATGTCATAGAGCCTGCCGATTTTTACGCTGTTCGAGTCGACGACCGGCAGGTTTATTATCCGGGAAAGATATGTGAAGGATGTTTGTCGGGCCCGGTCGGTCATATGGATTATTCGCTCGTTTCATCGATGTGCGGCATCTTTGAATAATATCAATTGAGTTATTATGATACCAATATCTATATCATCTTATTTTTCAAGTAGAATTGGTGCAGCTGTACAATTATTTTTTATTTGTACATGTCATTGTGACAGCCGGGACCGGCATGTATTCCCATCAGTCTTATAGCAATACAATTTAAATTCTTGACATTTATAAATAGCTGTGGCTTTGCTAATAGACGGTCACTGGTAAATTATTACTTAAACACGCATGCAGTTGCTTCAGGCGGCTTGTCGGGTTCGCCGGGAGAGTTAAATAAAATAAAAGGAGGATTCATAATGGTTGATGACAGCGGCATGAGCGAAACTTCCGTAACAACCGAGGGCCCCCTGAGCCAGCTCGGTTCGTCCATCAAGGGTGTTTTTATAGGCCTGATATGCTTCATCGCGGCATTTCCGGTGCTGTATTGCGGCGCATCCAGGGTTATGTGGAACAAGGTGTTCAAAGAGGCTGTTCCCGTCGAGCAGGCCAAGTCGGGCAAACCGGCCTATGTGACCGGCATCGCGACGGCGGAAAAGATCGGCGATCCTCCGAACGTCGCCGTGGGGAACTATTTAATTATATCGAAGACCCCCCAGGTGTACGCATGGGTTGAGCATGTGAAAGAAGAATCGAAAAAAGAAAGGTCCGGGGTGGCCAGCAAGAAAACCACCACAACCAAGACCTATTCTTACGCCCTGGAATGGACCAGCGATCCAAAGCCTATCTCGAGCTTTAAAAGCGACAAATGGCAGACCTTCTGCAACAACAACAGAGTGAATCCCAATGTCCAGAACCCGGTCCTGGAGGAAAAATCAACCTCGATCTACGCCAACAACTGCCAGGTCAAGGGATATGCCATTGACGTGAAATCGGTATCGTTTTATTCGGGGTCACAAGACATGGGCTCCAGGTATGTCAAGGGCGTTGCTGGCGCTCCAAAGCTCGGGGACAAGCGGATCAATTATACCGCGCAGCCCTCGGGGGTGGAGTACACCTTTGCCGGCGGTGTGAGCGGCAAGAGCATCGTTCCCTTCGCATCGGGAAATGATACCAAGCTGGCCGGGGGAACCGGCAGTTTTGAGGTCCTGATGCAGGGATTGAAATCGGAAGACAAGATGAAGGGTATTCTCTTCTTCTTCGGCGGGTTCATCCTCATGGCCATCGGCCTGAACGGCATGGTCGGCCCGCTGACCACGCTCCTCGAGTTCATCCCGTTCCTGGGCACCCTCGGGGCAGGCGCGATCAGGGCGGTCCTTACTGTTATTGCTCTCATTATTTCGGCCCTTTTCTACTGGCTCATCAAGCTCTGGTTCCTGTGGCTGATACTCATCATCGTGGGGGTTATCGCCCTGATTGTCTTCAAGAAGATGAAAAAGCCGGCAACTGCGTAAGCCGATAACTATCGTAACGAAAAACAGAGGGGCTGTCCTGGGACAGCTCCTTTTTTATTTAATCTCACCCCTTGCACCATTTTAACCTCATCCCCCGGCCCGCGTTCTCAGGATGGACCTCACCCGCGCTCTGCGCGCCCTCTCCTTAATAAGGAGAGGGCTGCAGTAATAAATATTTATTTCTTTTTCCCCCTCTCCGCTTTGCGGAGAGGGGGCAGGGGAGTGAAGATATAACATTCAGGGAAAGGTGGACAAAATAAAATTATTATTGCGGAAACCCTCTCCATTTGATGGAGAGGGTGCGCGGAGCGCGGGTGAGGCTACATGGGTATAGAAGGATTATGGGACCTTTTCTCAGTGAAGAAAACCAGGCATAGGAAAATCGCATAAGCCGCCACGGCAACGATGGCCAATGCCCGGTGATAAAAACCGAGGGGGGCCAGCACGACCACGATGATCCAGTGGAACAGAATGACCGTCCCGGAGTTCAGCCGCAGGGGGAAATCGTCATACCGGCAGACCACTGCCAGGCCGTTCAGGTTCCAGCCGTAGAGCGAGATAAGGGCGTGCAGTTTCAGGAGCAGTTTGCCCCCCGGCGGCTGGGGGATGAAAACATACAGGAGGATATAGGCTATCCCGGTGACCGCCGTCATGATCAGGAACACCGCCCCGGAGGTGAGGAAGGCCTTGGTCTGCCTGGGCGCTCCCAGCTTCAGGTACAGGAAGAAGATGATGACGACCGTGATGAAGAGGACCGTCGCGATGGCGAGCTGCGCCATGACCATGCCCGCGATGATGAAGCCGAAAAAGGCGATGACGCCGAGGTTGACGGCCCAGAATCCGTACTCCTTGAGGAATCGCGTCCATCGGTCCCCGCGTTCCTCCATCATGCCGAACATGACCGACATGGTGATGAGGGACACCGGGAAGGAGAAACCGAGGAAGAAAATATCCAGGGTGAGCTTGGGAGAGGAGGCTATCCGCCAGTATTCATGGTTGCCCATCACCAGTGACGAAATGACGAGTCCCATCGAGAGGCAGAGGAGGGAAGCCTGGTGGAATTTCGAAGATACCGGCACGGAAGTCATGAAAAAATCTTTCGGGAAGAATGAAAACCTGCGGGACCTGATCGTTTCCACCAGGAGCGCCATGATCACGGCTATTGCAATGGCGTACAGGTACAGCTGGAAAAACGCGCAGAGCGCGAAGAGAAGCGACAGTATATAAAATGCCGCCGTCTTTATCGTGAAGGATTTTTTCCGCTCCGTATAGATGAGAATGAAGGTGCCGCCGCTGCAGAGGTTGAACAGGAATATGTGGAGCCGCTCGAAGTTGTAGCCGGCAATAAACAGATGCAGGAACCCGAAGACGAGGGCCGCTGTCATGGTCGCAATAAGAAGCAGTTTTATCATCCTGTTCATGGTATACCGTGCCGGTGCCTTTATTTTGCCGTAGTTGTAAGCATTATATATTCATTGCGGTTATATACCAAGTAAA
>CAZZHU010000091.1:0-17066 GCA_964654045.1 uncultured Leptospirales bacterium | reverse complement strand
GATGGGGACTACACAATTGATGACGATATCTATCGCGTAACCGGGAGCATCAATTACAGTGGTAAACTCGCGGTATACTGGCCGGTACGGAAAAAACGGCCGTTTAAAACCAGAAAGAAATCGGGCATTCCTCTCATCACCGGGCAGAGGATAATAGACACGTTTTTCCCCTTCGCCAAGGGAGGGACCGCCGTTATTCCCGGGGGGTTCGGGACAGGGAAAACGATGACCCAGCATGCCCTGGCAAAATGGTGCGATGCCGACATCATCATTCATATAGGGTGTGGCGAACGCGGAAATGAAATGACCGATGTTTTGAATGAATTCCCCAAACTGGTTGATCCGAGGAGCGGCAGGCCGCTGATGGAAAGAACGGTCATGATCGCCAACACCTCGAACATGCCCGTCCCGGCTCGCGAAGTGAGCATCTATACCGGCATCACCATAGCCGAATATTACCGGGACATGGGATACCATGTCGCGGTAATGGCCGACTCCACGTCCCGGTGGGCCGAAGCGCTCCGTGAACTGTCAAGCAGGCTGGGAGACATGCCCGCGGAGGAGGGTTTCCCTTCGTATCTTGCCACGCGGCTGGCCGAGTTCTACGAGAGGGCGGGATATATCGAAACGCTTTCGGGAATGGATGGGAGCATTACCACCGTTGGGGCCGTGTCGCCTCCGGGGGGCGATTTTTCAGAGCCGGTCACGCAGCATACGACCCGTTTCGTGAGGTGCTTCTGGGCCCTTGACAAGGTCCTGGCCGACGCGCGGCATTATCCTTCGATCAGCTGGATCGACAGCTATACGGAATATATAGACGAGGTACGGTCATGGTGGAATGATCTCGACAGCTCCTGGTATAAAGTCAGGAACGAGGCAATGAACATCCTCCTCGAGGACAACAGGCTCCAGCAGATAGTCAAGCTGGTCGGCCCGGATGCTCTTCCCGTATCGGAGCAGCTGACGCTCTTTTCGGCGGAGATGATTAAAAACGGATTTCTGCAGCAAAACTCATTCGATCCCAAGGATATGCACTGTAGCCCGGGGAAACAGTTGCAGCTCCTGAAGATACTTGTGGAATTTTACAATGAAGCGAAGAGGCTTGTTTCAGAAGGCATTGATCTGAAAAGGATCACCTCGGTTAATGCGGCTTCGGAATTAATAAGGCTCAAATCTGAAATCGATAACGGCGAAACTGGCCTTATTGAAAACTACTACCGTGAAATGAAGATCCAGTTAAGCGCCCTGAGAGCGGGAGGGGATGACAAAAAGGAGTGAACAGCCGGCAGGCAGGCGGATTGATCATGAAGAATGAAATAGAATATACAAATCTTGCGGCGATCAATGGCCCCCTTGTTTTCATCGACCGGGTAAAAAACGTCGGGTTCGGGGAGCTTGTAGAGATACGCAACAGGAGCGGGCAGCTCAGGCTGGGGCAGGTGGTCGAAGTTGACGAGGCGAGGGCCATCGTCCAGGTTTTTGAGGGGACCACGGGCCTTTCACTTGACGGTATAAAAACAGTGTTTCTCGGAAAATCCCTCGAAATGCCGGTGTCGCGTGACATGCTGGGAAGGATATTTGACGGCCTCGGGAGGCCCATTGACGGCGCTCCACAGGTCATGTCGGATATCATGATGGACATAAACGGCCTTCCGATCAATCCCTATTCGCGCGAGTATCCGCGCGATTTCATACAGACAGGAATATCAGCCATTGACGGTATGAATACACTCATCCGGGGACAGAAGCTTCCGATTTTTTCCGGTAGCGGTATGCCCCACAACATGATAGCTGCGCAGATCGCGCGCCAGGCGGCAATCCTCACCGCGGAGGAGGAATTCACGGTTGTTTTCGCTGCCATGGGGGTCAAATTTGATGTCGCTAATTTCTTCATCGAATCCTTTGAGAAAAGTGGAGCCCTTGAAAATGCGGCTATTTTCCTGAGCCTGGCCGACGCGCCTTCCATCGAGCGCCTCATTACGCCGCGGGCGGCACTTACCCTGGCAGAGCATCTCGCTTTTACCGAGGGAATGCATGTGCTGGTTATCCTTACCGACATGAGCAACTACTGCGAATCGCTCCGCGAACTTTCAAGCTCCCGGGGGGAGATACCGTCCCGGAAAGGCTATCCCGGCTATCTTTACAGCGATCTTGCTTCGATCTACGAACGGGCCGGACGCATAAAAGGTAAGCACGGGTCCATTACGCAGATACCGATACTTACCATGCCGAGCGATGATATATCCCACCCCATACCGGACCTGACGGGTTATATAACAGAAGGACAGATCGTTCTTGAGCGAGAGCTGTTCAATAAATCCATATATCCGCCCATCGCCGGCCTCCCCTCGCTCTCGCGCCTGATGAAAGACGGCATCGGCGAAGGAAGGACACGGAAGGACCATGCGGGCGTGGCCGCCCAATTGTTCGCGTGCTATGCACGGGTCAAGCGCATCAGGGCCCTCGCGTCCATCGTCGGAGAGGAGGAGCTTACCGCCCTGGACAAGGAATATCTTAGATTCGGCAGGGTTTTTGAAATGGAATTCCTCAGCCAGGGGCCTGAGGAGAACAGGACCATAGAAAAAACCCTTGATATTGGATGGAGGGTGCTTTCCATTCTACCTGCCGAGGAACTTTACCGTATATCGAGGGAAGATATTCAGAAGTACTATATCCCGTCGGCTGGAGCGGAATGACCATGGCACGGGTTGACGTTCCTCCCACGAAATCCAACCTGAGAAAGATAAAAACAGATCTTGCCTTTGCGCATGAGGGCTTTGACCTGCTTGACCAGAAAAGGGAGATACTGGTAATAGAAATAATGAAAAACGTGAAAAGGATAAAAAGCATTGAAACGGAATTAATGACCTCGCTGGAAACGCTCTATGCGACTTTCAGGTATGCTGTAATGGAAATGGGCTCGGACATCATAGTGCAGAAAAGCCAGTCGGAAAAGGAAACATATGAATTGTCCCTTGATGTTTACCGTTTCATAGGCATCAATATACCATCCATGACAATGACCGCAAGGGAAATCAGTATTAACTCGAGCTTGTACGGTACAACCGTTCTGTACGACCGCTGTAAAACCGAATGCTCATCGTTGCTGATGAAGATCGTCGAATATTCGGCGCTAATGAAATTGATTCTGGTACTCTCGCGCGAGCTTAAAAAGGTTCAAAGAAAAGTCAATGCCCTCGAAAAGATATTTATTCCGCAGAATGAAGAAGCCGGAAAATATATATCCGATCGTCTTGAGGAAATTGAGCGTGAAGAGATTTTTGTGAAAAAGCTGATAAAACAGAAAAAACCTGACTGAGCAGGAAAAATTTGGCTATTAATGCAAAAGAAAGCTGCCGAAGCAATCCATGTGCCATAGTAAGGAATGCTCTTCACGGGATAAAAGAAAGAATAAGAATGCTCAATTCAAATCAGAAAAAAGTATTTTTCGGTCTTATGTTTTTTCTAATTGTCAATGCCGTAATACTGGTTGTAAGTATTATCGTGTTCTCGATGTTGTTGAAAAAAATTTAATAAAGTATAATTTTACGAGCTGCAAAAACATTTCCCCTTGACAATCATCCCCGTCAGTGCCTATGGTATGAGCCGCGTGAGCGTCCCATCGAAACAATAAGGGCCGACGAACCGTATGCGCCCGTAGCTCAGCTGGATAGAGCGTCGGACTTCGAATCCGCAGGCCCCCCGTTCGAATCGGGGCGGGCGCGAATCAACAATTCGATCTGGCAATTATAATAAACGGGATTGCTGATTAGATTGCTGCAAAGATATATGGAAGAATAAAAGCTTCAGATCTGCGTTACATCAAGCATGCGGTCATAATACTGGAAAACATTCTTCAGGACAGGATTGGTGACTATTGCGTATACGATATTCTTTTCGAATTCATCCACGAAAACCGATTCGCTGAAAAAATAATCGATGGCTTTTTTCGGGTCGGGGAGGTCTTTTATCATGTTTGTCAGGAATGATATTCGGCCCATGTCCCTTTTATTAAATGGAAGATCTTTGTCGTTAAGGTAGCTTGATTCTTTTTTATACTTTCGGATCATATCATGAAGAATTCCGAATTGCTCAATTTCCGATTTGTATTTATTAAAAAAATCAGCATAGATTTTCCCTTCCGTGTCACCCTCCAGCATCATGAGCATAATATACTGAAAGAGCTGGTAATTCCTTGATATCAGGGTTTTCAAGACGTCATCAGGCAGCTGCAAAAAGTATTTATTGAATTCAGAAATATCCTTAACCGAAGAGAAGTATTTGTTGAGATAATTCGTGTCAAGTTTCGAAAGGACAAAAAATAGGAGCAGTTTGTCCTGCATGATGTACTGCGAATGCATCACGAGGTCGAGAAGCCGGTCGTTTGAGAGAAAATAGAGGATCTCGTCGATGATCCTGTCTGTGGAGTGGTCGTGCATCGTGCAGAAACCGTAGGTGAATATAATGAATTTCTCGAGGTACGCTGTGCAGAACCTATCGGAATTTATGTATTCCTGCAGGTGCGGCATGTCCCGGAATAACAGGAGAAAGTAGAGGAACTGGGAGGTTATATCGTTATCATTGGAATCAAATACTTTTTCAACGAGCTTGATAAAATCATCCAGGCTCAGTTGCTTAAATATAGGCTTGATCTTGTTGATTTGAGGTAATTCGGAATCCTGCAACAGTGCTTCAACAAAAAATATTTTATAATAATTAATGTCTTGAATACCGGACGTTTTTTCTTCCATTATTATTGACACTCTTTCAGGTATTGCTTCGACATATATTTAATTTAAATCATAATATGCAAGGAAAGTCATTTGTCAAATAATAATAAAAAAAATATGACATCATAACAATGAAATCCGACCGGATGATATGACATGGTTTTTTTTCTTGCAATTCATCGAAATAATCATAAAACTGGATAATGAAATGATTGAAAGGCAACAGGTTTCCGGAAAATCCATGCATGCCGTCAATACAGGCTTGCAGTAATAGCGGCATGAAATAATCCATGATTTTATATTCGGGGAAGAATCGCGGTGATCAGCATCTCTTTTGAGGCATTCGATTATACAATCAATAATGATTTCGTCACGGCCCGCTATGATTTTAAAGGAAGCCGGGAAGGCGGTTGGACGGTCTACCGCAATGGCGAGCGTCATCTCGCCCTCGGACAGGGTTACTGTCTCCTCAGGACCCTGGTCTGCGGGATATGCTCAACCGATATTGCAAGGCGTTTTCTTCCATTTCCCCTTCCGCAGATACTCGGTCATGAAGTTGTCGCCGCGGACCCCGAATCCGGCGGCCTTTACGTTGTTGAAATAAACGATACCTGCGATGCGCGTGGCGACGCGGAAAGGGATATATTCTGCAGAATGGGGCTGCCGACTCACTGCCCGGATCGCCTTGTCCTTGGCATTGACCGCCTGCCCGGTGGATTCGGGCCGTATATCCTGGCTCCGGTCAACGCGGCTATCCCGGCGGATGGACTTCCTCTCAGGACCGCGGCGCTGGTCGAGCCCTTTGCAGCCGCCCTGCACGCCGTGAATACATCCCGTCCCCGCAAGGGCGAAAATGTTGCCGTACTGGGTACCGGCCGGCTCGGCTCGCTGGTAATAGCCGCGCTTGACGCGTGGCGGAAAAGCTCCGGGAATGAATTTAAAATCACAGCCCTCGCCATCGGCGATTGGCGGAGGGAGCATTCAAGACACATGGGTGCTGACGAAGCCGTAGATCTTGAGAAAGTGAAGCCGGAAGAGTTACGGGAGGCTTTCGACCTGGTATTCGAGGCGACCGGATCGCCCTCGGGGCTCGAATCGGCCCTTGCCATGGCCAGGCGTGAAGTTCACCTGAAATCAACGCACGGCCAGCCGTTTTTCGGATTGAAGCACCTCACCGAACTCGTGGTGGATGAGCTTGCAATACTGCCGTATTCAAGGGAAAGTTTTGAATTCAAATGGGAGCAGGAGAAAAGAAAGAACGAAACAGCATACTTTCCTCCCGGTGTCTTGGATGATCAAGTAACCGTCGGGATGGAGATATTCAGGGGGCATCCCCGTGAAGCTGCTGCGCATCTTGCGGGGGATAGATTCCGGGACCTGCTGCCGCGATTTGATATTGGAATCGCTTCAACCGTCGAGGAAATTGACTCGATCATTCGACCTGATGAAAAGAATGAGAATTCCCTCGTCCGGCCGCGCGGGGGAATCGTTGTCAGAACAAGTGGAGGGGATAATCCCCTTCTTTCATTCATCGCGTCCGGTAAACGTATCAGAACGTCACGGTGCGGGGATTTTCACCACGCAATAGCCCTGCTGAAGGAAAATACGTCCGTGGCTGAAGCCATGACAAGGCATATCATTACCCTTGAAACCAGCGCGGCCGATTTGCCGCATGCCTACGCCAGGGCAAAAGATCCCGATATGCTGAAAATACTGATACGCCATGATTCATAAAATCAAATCATCCCTCGGGCCCGAGCTGGTAAAACGGGGGGACGACTGGGAAATAGACCTCTCGGGTCTCCGCGTTTTTTTCGGACTCTCCGTGCTTGCCCATATTCTCTGCGATGACGTTCTGAACCGGGTTGACAGTGCCGTGGGGGACGTGAGCTTCCTTTACAAAATCAACCCGGGTATAAATCCGGAACTCTATGACATGAAAATATTCCACATACAGGTCAATGCGCGCGCGGGGATACTGCTGCCGGAGTATGTGCACCGCGAGGAGTTCAGGGGCCACCTGAGAACCGTACTCGGGACGCTTCAGATGCCGCTGTGGATGGGCAGGTTGCATCCCGAGTCGGAAAGAAAGTCCCATGAATCCCGGGCGCTCGTTTTTCCTTTTCACGTGGCAAGCGATCATCAATACGTGAATTACCAGTTTATCGTGGAGCGCCTGAGAAATTCATGGGACATGAGCGAATATTTTCTGCGTATCACCATTGAAAACGACCGTAAGGCTGGCATCAACCTCGAAAGCATACCGCACGTGATTGTTGACGATATACGGAGCAGGACATATATCGAAGGAAGCACGAGGATATCCGAGTCCCTGACCAATAATATCCACAGTGCCTGCCACCGCGGGACATATTATTACGGCGAGGAGAACAGGCTTAATAATAAACTGTTTGAACAGATATCGAAGACAAGGCTGGGCGGCCTGGACGGCATCAATGTGTACTGGGACAGGGATTTTTCAGATCTCATCATGAGGTCAAGGCCCGAGCAGATTCTGCCGGAATCAAAAAAAATGCTCCTCTGCCTCGAATCCGATGAAATCTGCCATCTGCTGGCCGCCGGTGCGACAATTAAAGTCATTTTGAAGAACACGAAAGTGTATCTTGACCTGTCGCGAAGGTCGCGCATTCTTAACTATAGTTTTAATGGAAAAAGAAAAAAGACCGGCATGGATTTCTATCTGCGCAGGATGCCGGAATTGGAATCGTTGTCGAAGGAGCGCTCCCGTGCGCTGGATTTCGAGGGGATTGATATATTTCTTGTACACCATATCACTTCTGAAATTATTTCTCTGATAGAGGCGTTTTTCAGGAAAAAGGCCCGGCGCATCTGGGTCTCCTTTGTGAAATACGCGGGATCCGTCCCTCCCGGGTATCTTGATATCCTGCTCGATGTGCCGCAGGACCGTCTTTTCATGGCGTCACTGGAAAGGAACAGGAACAGGGAAAACGTTGTATACTATTCGCTGTCAAACCAGTTCAGTGACATGAATTCAATGGACGATGTGCGGTCCCTTCTAGAAAAAAAGAAGCTGGATTATTTTGAAGCCATGCGGTTCCTTGCAGGTCATATGTTCCTGAAATTCTGCATGGAGTCATACAGGGAAAAGCGCAGGGTGCTGCTGATCGAGGATGGAGGCTATATCGCCCCCTATTTGAATAAATTCATTGCCCGGGGCAGGACACTCAAGCAGGTCTGTTCGATTTTCGGCGTAGCGTCGGCCGGGAACGATGTTCCGTTCCGGAAATGGATATCCGGTATTCTCATCGGAACCGTGGAGCATACAAGAAACGGATTTGACAGGCTTTTGCAGTTTGAAAAAAAGTATGGATCATTTTTCCCGTCATTTTCAATAGCCGTTTCGAAGAAAAAGGTAAACGAGGAATCGAAAGAAGTTGCCCGGTCCATACTCAACGCGATTGAATCCATCCTGTACGGCCAGGGGTTGACCCTCTCAGGAAGAAAAACGATGATCATCGGAGCTGCGGGAAACATAGGGAGGTTCCTGTGCGAGAAGTATCCCCGCGATAAGACGCGCATCATGGAGAAAAACATCATAAAAATTGACATCAGTTACAGGGGGAATACAGATTATGAATATCACGATATCGACAGTGTCCCTGTTTCTTCGTTCCTTGAAACGGACCTGTTCATCGGTCTGGCCGGGAAATCGGTATTGACGGGAAAGCACCTGGAGAAGCTTCTCCTGGAAGGAAAGAACCCGTGCATATTTTTCGCATCCGGTTCCACCAAGACGCTGGAATACACTGATGTCATAGAATATATCAAGGAACTATCAACGGCACCCAGGCCGGCAATCGGCAGGCACGCGGCAAATATCCATTTTGAACGGATTAACGATCCTCAAACAGGACTTGACCAGGGGGGCAGGGTTACCATGGAAATCGTCATGGGGCGCAAGAATGTAAAGCGCACGCTTTATCTCCTCGGCGATCTCTCACCAATAAACTTTCTTTATTACGGTGTTCCCGCTGAATCAATGGACGCAATCATGTCTCAGTTGACAAGGCTGTCTCTCGGGATTATCGGACGGTATCACGATAGATCAATTCCGAATTCTGGCATATACGCCGTAGACAGGGAAGTCGACGAATGGGGCCGGCCTCTTCCTGCCGCCGGTGGCAATCGATTACAATAAATATATTAGAGCAGAATGGTAATTCATTCTTCTCGAAAAAATTACCTTAAAATTATACCGGAGGATTATTTTATGCTTACCAAGTTTGACGAGTTGACCTGTCACCAGGTCGTGTCCACCTTTGACCATCCGGAAACGAGCGACCGGGCCTGGACCGAAAAGCTCTGGTGCAATATCCACGACACCAGGGGCGAGCTTGTCCTTGCCACGGGATTCGGTATCTATCCCAACAGGAACGTACTGGATGGATACGGGTGCGTTAATGTGGGCAATAAAAAACAGTATAACATGCGACTTTCTCGCGTCCTGAGGCCGAATATTGACGAAATCACTCTGGGACCCCTTTCGTATGAGGTTGTAGTCCCCTGGCGGAAGATACGCATTGCCATGGAGGAGAACAAGTATGGTTTAAGTTACGAGCTTGAATTCCTGGGGACCATGGTGCCCGGGGAGGAGGAGCCGCAATTTGGAAGAAGCCGTGGCAGGATGTATATGAATACATGCCGGTACGCGCAGCTGGGGCGGGCCAGGGGCTGGGTTAAAGCCGACGGTAAAAGATATGATATCGATGAAAAAAATTTTTACGCCCAGCGCGATCATTCCTGGGGGATACGCATGGGCACCGGGTCTGCCGAGCAGGGAGTTCAGGCCCCGGACCATGAAAAATTCACTGCCATGATGATCAACTGGCTCACCGCCCAGTTCAGGGATTGGGGTCTTTACTGTTATCTCATAGAGAAAAATGACGGGACCGTTCAGTACCTTGGAGGATCGGTCGTTGAAACCCTGGACGGGGGAAAATCACAGGTGCCCATCATCGCGGTGGAGCACCAGTACGAGTATCATCCGGGAAGCCAGCGCATGAAGGCGGGGAGGGTTATCTTTGCATGCAAAGACGGCAGGAAGATCGATATCAATATGAAGGAGTTAACGACCATGTACCTCCGCGGAGGCGGTTATGTGGGATATAAGGGATTTCGCCACGGGACCTGGATGGGCGATTACTGGGAAGACGGCGAGACCTGGAACGTGGGAGATGAGTCGGTAGCCAATGATGTACACGGTCTCGATGATACTGTTGTCGAAGTCCGCTGCGGGAACGAAACGGGTTACGGCATAATCGAAAATATGATTTTCGCGCCCTTCGACAAGTATAAATTCAAACAGTGGGGATTTAAGCCGGCTTAAATGACCACCGTTTTGGGGCTTGCCCCCGGCGAGCCATCCGTCTGTACATGGAGGGGCTACTGATCACAGTTTCCCCTCCTTTTCAAGCCGCTTCAGGTCGTCGGGGGTTATCGGCCTGCCGCGGCCGAGAATCCTGGCGGCCTTTTCCAGTTTTTCTACCATCCCCTTGTCGGATACAACGGTTTTCCGGTCACCGGCATCCTTTCCCTCCGGCACTATGTTGAGGTAAACTGCCGAGGTTACCGGCTTGCGGTCAGTCATTTCGCCTGTGAACCTCACGATCAGGTTGCAGGTGCCGGCGGGAATCATGGTGCGGTCAATGCGGAGAACATCGCTCGATGTTGAGCCCGCGGACAGGCGTGATGCGCTGATGAGGCCGCCGGGGTTAACGTTCACGGTGGACATCTCACCCGATGTGGCGCAGGGCTGGATCTCGATAACGGCCCTTGAAAACACAGCGTCGGCATCATAGATATTCTTGAAGGAAACAGGGGCTTCGTAACAGGAGCCTTTGAGGACGGGGAAGCTGTTGTATTGAGCTGGAATTATAGCGTCGTTCAACAGGCTCGATATATAATGGGTGTTCGGCAGGGATATGCTGCAGCGGCCGGTTGCGGTGCGTCCCTCATCGTCGGTGGCCTTGACTTTTACGGTGAAGGTCGACTGAAACGCTTTCTGGTTGCGTAACGCGTAGTTGTGGGTTATATACCCGTAGGTGCTGCTTGTTTTAGAGCCGTCGCCGAAATCCCATTCATACGAGCAGCGCTCGCCGATACCGGTCTTTTTCACCACTTCAAACTCGGCCTCCTCGGATTTCAGGCTGGAAAGTTTTCCTTCCAGAACGATCTGAATCCTGTCGGGACAGTCGATCACGTCAATCTCTACCGGTTTGAAATCAACATGGCTTCCCCCATCCTGCGCAACAACGTAGAATTCACGTTTCCCCGGCTTCTTGAAGCGAAGGACCGCAGGATTTCCGCGCATGTCCCCGATCCGGTAAGCCAGGTTGGCATCGCTCCCGTTCGGATTATGCCCGATCACGGTGACCAGCACGTCCTCGCCGGAACAGACTGTCTTCTTTTCAAGAATAACGTCCTGTATTATTTTTGCCTGGTTTATTTCGAATTTCTCTATTCTATCCGGATCGAGCTTGATCGCGTTTTCGTCCGTCATGAAATTAAAGAGGGAATTGATATGCTTCTGCTTATCTGCAGGGTCGTTGTCGTTGGAATCCTTTTTGTTGATGAGTGCTAAAACTATGATTAATATGATCAGCGCGGAACCGGCAATTGATGCAATGACAACCTTTTTTTTATCCATGTTGATAACCAACGTGAACCTCCCTGCTATTAGATCGATTATTAGGCCAAATGAACAATAACGGCATTAGTATATACCACAAAAAAATAACAATAATTAATTGAAAACCGGCATGATTGATGTGAAAAGGGCTGCCACATGGTAGTGACAGCCCTTTGAAACCTCATAATTAATGATTGGTCCTGTTACTCTACCCAGTAATAATATCCATTCTGGATTTCAAGAGGCTCAACCTTGCCGTAATAAGAAGAAGAGGTTGTCTGTACGCCTACCTGGTTGCCTTTCGGATTCACATACGATGAAAGGAGCAGGTGATCGGGCGCGACCGCGTTGGCCGCCGGGACCCTGCCTTTCCAGTAGGAGGATGTGTCCGTTGAGCGGTCGAAGGCGAAAGTATTGACAATCTGGTTGGCGATTTTCTTGTCGGCGCCAGTGCCGAAGATGCCCTCGATGTCGATAATGAAGGAACCGAAGCCGCCGGCATTGTCGCGCACCATGTTGACAACCGAGGTGTACATGGCTTGAGCGCACAGCGTCGTAACCGGCTGCGGTATGTAAGCCACCTGCATCGTCTTGCCGGAAAAATAGTTCGCGTACCAGCAGGTGCCCGAGCAGGCGTTGCCGCGTCCCTTGATCAGGTAGTTTGCGTCATCCAACTGATACATGTTGACATAGGAATTAACCCGGTAGTAGGCAGTTAGATTGATGAGCTTGTCGGCTGCCAGGTTCAGATAATAGCGGTACGTTGCTTCATCCGCGTCAGACGGTTTAAGCACCACTCCCCCGGAAGCGTGGAAGTTCTGGGTGCTGTTGTAGGTGGTGTCGATATCTTCAGTGAGAATGCCCGGAAGTCCGTTGGAGAGCCGGTCCGGATTCATCCTCTTGGGGGTCGTTTTTATCCCAAGGAAATAATTGTACTCGATTGGAATTTCACTTACATACATCGTGTTATGACGAATATTGAAACCGTCGTCAATCGCGATGCCGCTGTGGCTCCAGTTACAGCCGAACAGCGCGAGCATATCCATGATGAAACCGGCAGATGTTGAAAGTACGATATCACCCTTTTTAGCATTGATCTTCATCGGAACATACACCCATTGACCGGCATAAGCCGCTGCGCCAGATAAGATAAATAAACTGATAACAATGAAACTGGATAGTTTTTTCATAGATCCCTCTCGTGTTTTAATTTTTGAAGGAAATCACATTATTACAATTTATGTATATTGTATACCAAATGACAAAAATGTCAACTTTAAAACGTCCGGACGGTATAAAAAAAGTTAATTAAAATTTTTTCATACAGCTACTTTATAAAGATTTATTATTCAACCAGAACAAAAAAGAATTATAAACCATTAATACGCGTTCTTCCCCCGTCCCAGGAGGCTCAATAAACCTCCCAGCAAGGACCCGATAATAGGCGCTTTCAGGGTTCCTATGAATATCCTGTTGCCCCGTCCGGGGATAACAATGGTTTTATTCTTCCTGAGGGCGTCCAGAGATTCCTCAACAACCTGCCCGGGGCTCATCCATGCGAATCGAGGGATATCGGAGTAGTTGAAATCCTTGAATTCATCTGTAAACATGAACTCGGTTTTTGTGAGGCCAGGGCAGAGGGCCTGGATTTTCACACCTGAACCTGCGAGCTCGTCGCGAAGCCCCAGCGTCATCATGTTAATGAAAGCCTTGGACGCCGAATAGGTCACGTAATGGGACGTGGTGAGAAACGCACCCACCGACGAGACATTGATGATATAACCCCTGCGGTTTGCCAGCATCCGGGGCAGGACCGCGCGGGTGAGACGGGCGGAGGCCATTGCGTGCAGATAAACCATGCGCTGCATTTTTTCAGAATCAACGTCAGAGAAAAAACCGCGTGTTCCAAAGCCGGCGGCATGTACAAGTACATCTATTGAGTCGTCACCGGCAATGATTTTCTCAATGTTCCATACGCCGGCATCGATTGAAAGATCCGCCGATACCGTGGTTGCCCTGATCCTGCAGGCGGCTTCGATCTCCCTGGCTAATCTGACGAGGTTGCTTTTTCTACGCGCCACCAGGATGCAGTTAAATCCTTCCTGGGCGAGGCGCTTTGCGAAAGCTTCGCCGATGCCGCTGGAAGCTCCGGTAATCACGGCGGTACGGCCCGCCGAGCCGTGGGTGAAATATTTTTTCATAAATGGTAATACCTCTTACGGCGCCGAAAATTTCAAATGATAATGATACGAAGAGCCGGCGCTCTTTTTTTTCAATAATAACAAAGACATTATTATACGTAAAGAAAAATAGTAAAAAATGGTTTGTCGGCCAGGGGAAATCATACACCGTGTCATTTGCAATGCAGGAAACGCTATTGAATTGACAAAATAAATGCCGTGTGCAATGGTAACGACAATAAAGTGACTTGTCATTCCCACCTGAGCGGGAATCCCTTTGAAATATAAATACCGGATCATCCCTTGCGCTTCAACGGGGATTGATGACAACAAAAAGAAGGAGTATTACCATGAAAAACGAACTGGATACCGCCGGGCGTATCATGACGCACCTTGTGCCCTGGCTGCAGAAAAAGATGCCCGATGCGCTTCATGTTGCCGTCTCGGATATACGGAAGCCGGGAATGGGTCTCTCCAATGAAACTTATATTTTTGACCTCACATGGGAAAAAAAAGGAAAACGAATAACGAAGGGGATGGTCCTCCGCGCCGCACCCCGGGACCATAAAGTGTTTCCCGACTATCATCTGAAACACCAGTTCCTTATCATGCAGGCCCTGAAACAGAGTGATGTCCCCGTGCCGGAGATGTACTGGCAGGAGGAAGACAAAGGCGTAATCGGGACACCGTTCTACATCATGGAACGGCTCGACGGAACGATGCCCAAGGACTATCCGTCCTATCACGGCTCCGGTTTTTACTTCGACGCGTCACCGGAAGAGCGCGCAACTATCTGGTGGCGTGCGCTTGAAATGCTGGCAAAGACAAACATGATCGATTGGAGAAAACTCGGTCTTGATTTTCTCGGAGTGCCGGGCGGCGGCACCGGGCCCATTGACCGGCAGATGGCATACTGGGAAAGGTTTCTCGGCTGGATCAAGGATGATCCCTCCGAGAGTTTCCCGGTGCTGGAAAAAGCGCTCCTGTGGCTCAAGGAAAACAAATACGCGCCTGAGCGGGTTTCATTATGCTGGGGGGACGCGCGTATGGGCAATGTCCTGTACGGTGAACCTGGCTTTGACGTCGTTGCCGTCCTTGACTGGGAAATGGCTTTCCTGGGCGATCCCGAGGCCGACCTGGCGTGGTTCATTTTCATGGATTGGTATCTTTCCGCTGAATACAACCTTCCGCGTCTTCCGGGTTCCCCGGGCCGTGAGGAATCCATACGACGCTATGAAGAAATTACAGGGTGGAAGGTCCTTCATTACGACTATAACGAGGTATTTGCCGCAATGAGATTCGGCATGATACTAATATCGGTGCTGAAGAAAATGAAGGGCCAGGGTATTCCCATCGCTGATGAAATGTTCCATAATAATGCCTGCACCCGGCGGATAGCTGATATCCTGTGTCTCGAGCAGCCGGGCGAGCGAAAAAAGACGTTGAATGTGAAGGAAGACACGGTGTCCATCCAGTTCAGATTTTCCGGTCCGGGAGGCACCGAATGGTATATCATTTCAGAAAAGGGAAAAGCAAGGAGACACGAAGGTACGACAGATGGGCCGACCTGCACGGTCAGGGCAACGGCCGAGGATTGGCGCAATCTCCAGAACGGAACGCTTAACCAGCTCGAGGCGTGGAAGACGGGCAGACTGGTTGTTGACGGTGATTTGAAAGTGATGATCGAACTCAAGGATGAGATTTCCCGTCTCCAGGCGGTGTAGCTGCTATGCCCCTGTCAGCGAAGGTTTTTCCTGTAATACGCGGGCGATATCTTCATGATTTCACGGAATGACTTGTTGAAAGTCCTGAGGCTGCCGAAACCGACTGCAAAAGCTATATCTATTATTTTCTCGTCCGTTTCCTGGAGCTTGCGCGCGGCCTCCTTGATGCGGAGCTCGTTGATGTAATCGCTCATCTTTTTGCCCTGGTATAGCTTGAAATAACGTCCGAGATTATCGTGGTGCAGGCCTATGTGCGATGCCAGCCCTTCCCGCGATATCTCATATGCATAATTCTGGTGAATGTAGTCAACCGCCTTCTGTATCTTTTCATTGATCAGCGGGGATTGGAGAGCTTTTTTGTCATGGTATTTCGAGCTCTGGTATCTCCGGTGCAGGAAGTCGATTTCTATTGCAAAGGCTACATGCGAAAGGAAGGTCAGAAGCAGGTTTGACTCTTTTTCTGTGAATATGCCGCTTGTCAGGGAATTATCGAGATAGCATACGCCCACGGTCTTGTCGCGCTCTTTTACGGGGACGCAGAGTATCGATTTGGAATGCGGTCCCGATCTGTGCTGGTCGGTCAGCTGCGGAATGGCATTGGCATCTCCGAGAATTACCTGGGCTTGCGTGTTATAGACCGCCTTTACAATATTCATGGAATACTGGTCGATCACGGTGTCATAGCCGAGCATGGTGAACACCGCCTTTTTTTCAAGTTCGTCGTTTTCATCGGCTATAAAGATGCATCCCCGCTGGGCCCCGGTGATTTCGACCGCCTTGGATAGTATCCTGTCGAGCAGGTCTTCTGTTTCGGCTATGTTGCTGATTTCGCCGGCCAGCCTGATGACAGATGAAAGCCTTTCATTGTCAATGCGCCGCTCGATGGAGGTCTGCCCGCCGTTCACATCCTTTATGCCCAGAAGGCTCTTCAATTCATCGACATACCTGCTGGCGCCGATCTCGCTGAAGAGGTTGTAAGCAGTCTCAAGATTTTTTTTCGCCGTGGTCCCTGAATCCGCCTGGGAGAGGAAAAGTCCGTATTCATAATGGCTGCGTGCAAGATAATATCGCCGGTCGATGCGTTTATGATGCTCGATACTCTGGAGAAAAAGCCTGTCGGCACGCTTTTTCTGCCCACGGATGGCGCTGTATTTCGCATTCACCAGCAGAGCCAGCCCGAAATAGGCCGGCCAACGCCTGGTTCTGGACAATGACTTCCTGCAAAATTCGCCGGTCTTCTTCTGATATTGCCTGGCAAGGGCGCCGCCCGTAGTCTTGCCGGTAATGCAGCGATGAAGGTATGCCTCGGCAAGGGCGGGGAAGAGCTGTATGGTATACTGCTTGAGGAAGCTGTTTTCCTGGTAGAGATTATATGCCTTTTCAAGGTATTTCAGGGATTGGGTTATCTCCCTCTTGTCGAGATATACTTTACCGAGTTCGATGCAAGAAGTGCACTGGGTGAAAAGGATATTGGTGTCAAGACTGTAATTATACGCGGCATTTCCAAGCCATTCGGCCGTTTCAATGTTACCTCTCTCGAGGAAATACGGGGTGCTGCAGATCCATGCTTCGTTAATGCCGTAAAAATCGTTCGTCTGGTTGGTAATGATATAATACTGGTCAAGGTAATGCTTGAACTTTTCATAATCGGCGAGGAACATGTAATTATACAGCAGGCCGGAGTATGAATTCCCGATTTCGTAAATGTCGCCCATTTTTCTGAAGCGCTTTGCTGATTCTTCAAAACACTCGATGCTTTTTC
>CAZZHU010000090.1:0-17095 GCA_964654045.1 uncultured Leptospirales bacterium | reverse complement strand
GAAATACAATAAAGACAAGGCGCTCCGGCGGGGCATGCTGGCCCTCATGGTGGCGCGCCACCTGAAGCTGAAGGGCTCACTCCTGTACCTCATGTTCGACACCGAGCGCTACGCGCACCGCGCCTGCATCGCGGAAAAGCTCATGGACGCGGGCACAAGCGAGCTGGACACGATGAGCGGCGACGAGCTTCTCGAGGTCATCGCGCTGGTATCCGAACGGATGGAGGAGAAAAAATGAAACAGGCGGCATGCATAGCGTTAGTGGCGGCCCTGGTGACGGGTTTCTCCCTGTCCGGCGCGGCGGCACCCCGGGAAGCCGGGGACGAGCAGTATTTCCCCGAGCTGCAGAATGACAGGGACATGCAGGTCATACAATCGAAAAAAAACATGGTTTCCAGCGGGGTCTCCTACGGGGCGTGGATAACGCCGGTTTTCATGTACCAGGAGAATCCCGGGAGCACGCTGATGACGCAGGTGACGACCTTCCGGGCGTGGTTCAAGACCTATCTCTGGAATGACAGCTTTCTCTATATCAGGGGCAAGGACACCTATACCGCCGTCCTCAGCAAGAAGGGCTCCGCGTCGGCGAAGAACAAGAACGTCTATGACCTTGACCTCGGGTACATTGCCATGGCCACCCCGCGCAGGGATGTGGAAATCACCGTGGGGAGAAAATATTTCCTCCTGGGATCGGGTATCGTTCTGAACGGCAGGGGCGACGGGGCGGAGTTCAATTTTTATTCGAAATACATAAACATCAAGGCCCTGGGATCCTGGACGGGCTGGCTGGCAAAGGACGACAACCCCTACGGCCTGAGCGACCGGGACATCGCCACCGGGGCAAAAAGGGTCTTTGCCGGCGGCAAAGTGTCCACGTCATGGTTCAACCAGACCATTTACTTCTATGGCCTGGCGCAGTTCGATTACGGCAAGCAGCTTTTCCACAAAAACAGGCTTATCACCTCGGTGCTGGCGGGGTGGGACCCCGGCATCCGTTATTATAACACCAAGACACGGTACCAGTCCCACTATTACGGCATGGGACTGGAAGGGGTCATCATAAGCGGTCTTTCCTATTCCGGCGAATTCATCATAGAGCAGGGTAAAAGCTATATATCGGGATACCCGGTCCAGTCGAGCGTCAGGGCCTATGCCGCCAACGCGAAGTTGAACTACTACTTCAATGTGACCACGAACCCGGCGCTGGAGGCGCAGTACAGTTTCGGGTCCGGCGACGTCAACCGGTCCGACTACCGGTCCCCCAACGGGAACCTGTGGGGCAGGGACACCGGCTTCCTCTATTTCGGCACCTTCGTGGGCGGGTACGCCCTGAAGCCGGTCCTCGCGAACATCCATGTGATCAGCGCTTCTTTCGCCTTTTCCCCCTTCAACTGGGTGAAGATCTATTCGATAAAAAACATGACCTTCACGGCCAAGTACTATTATTACCTGAAACACCACGTGTGGTCTCCCATAAACAACGGCTTTGACGCAACGCGGCCGAACCGCGAAATAGGGCATGAGGTTGACGTATCGATGCGGTGGCTTATCTTCGGCGATTTTTCGTTCTTCCTTAATTATGGGGTCTTCATGCCGGGCAAGGCCTTCGGCTTTTACTACGATTACCTGTACAACCAGACGAGCTTTTCCAGCACGTCGTACCGGCATTTCATCATGACCGGGTTAAACGTCAGCTTCTAGCATGATACGTCCCCGTGCCGTGAAACATTGCATCGAGGCCTGCGCGTCCGGCGGCAGGCTTTTGTAATTATATCGAGGTGCGCCCATGGTAAAGAAATATCTTGAAGCAGCCAATTCGTTCATCGAGAAAAACAGGTTCTCCGGCATTGCCGTGGCGCTGGTTTTCTACCTCCTGGTGGCGCTCTTCTGCTTCACCGTGGTATATGAGAGGTTTGAGCTCAACCTCTTCGACCTCCGGTTCAAGCTGCGTCCCTCAATCGAGGAATGGGAACGCCTCTCCTTCCTGGACATCGACGAGAACAGCCTGACCATCGTCGGCCAGTACCCCTGGCCGCGGAACCTCTACGCCGAGGGGCTGGATACCATGACGGGAATCGGCGTATCGCAGGTGAGCTTTGACATGATGTTCCTTGACGCGACCCCGAAGACCCTTGATGACAAGGATTACGAAGATCTTGAGCGCAAGATGGGGAAGGGTAAGCGGATATCCCTGACTGATCTTGAATCGGCGGGCTGGAACAAGGATAAAATCTTCGCCGACAGTATCGTTTCAAGCAACCGCGCCATACTTTCATACACCTTCACCGATGAGCCGGCGAATTACGATGTGCTTGAACGCCAGAAAAAGGATGCCTTTAAAAAAGCTCAGAAAAGGTTCCTGGAACGTTCTTCAATAAAACTCTCCGCGGCAGAACTGAAAAAGCTGAAAAGCCTGGATGATCCGGACACGAAAAGCATTTCCTACCCGATCCCCGAATTCATGAACACGGCCAGGGGCTTCGGCTTCGTGAACCGCTACACCGATATCGACGGCACCGTGCGGAAAGTGCAGCTGGTGAAGGTGTACGAGGGAAGGCTCTATTTCAACCTGGCGATGATCATGCTTATGGACGTGTACCAGGTCCCGCTGAATAGGGTTGAGGTAATCCCTGGGAAGAGGATAGTGCTGAAAAAGTCCCTCAATCCCCTTACCCAGAAGGTCGAGGATATCTCGATTCCCATAGACTCCGGGGGCATGATGTATGTTACCTGGGCCGGTTCGGGACAGGGCAAGGGGGGGCGTTTTGAGAAGACCTTTCTCCATGTTCCCTTTTATGCCGTTCTCGAGTACCCCCGGTATGCCGGTATGGTTAAAAAGATATACGAGGAGGAAGACCGGATCAAGGCGGAGCGGATGCGGGGATTGGCCGAACAGCTGAATGGCTTTACCGAGGAATACAACGAGGCTAGCAAGGCCATGAAAAAGAGCATGGCCGCCAGCATCGCGGAACTCAACAAACAGTTGGGAGCTTTGAAAAAAAACAGGCTTCTCGGCGACCTTGAGGAACAACTGGCGGCGGCCCGTGCCGGGTATGCTGCGGCCGCAAGCGCGGAGGCCGGGCGGAAAAAATGGAAAGAGATAACGGACATCAAGCATGAAATTAACAGGGCAAAGCTTGAATACATTGAAAATTACGCTGCAGAGATCAGGAAACTGAAAAAAGAAATGAAGGGCGGCACGGGGAAGGATAAGCGGGACGAATTGAAGCAAATGGAATTTTTGCACAAGGCGATGAACCTTGCCCTGCAGGTCGAGAACCTCTCCGATACCGTGGCCCTTTCGGGCCTCATCGCCGCGGGAACGCAGGACATCGGCTCCATACCTCTCTACAATGAGTACGCCCGTGTGGGGACCTACCACAACACGATTAATACGGTCATACAGAGAGAATTTATCACAAGGGTCAACTGGCCGATCAACCTGGCAATCATGCTGACTGTCGCCGTGGCCATGGGCTTTTTCATACAGCGCCTTGACGCGAAGAAGTCGCTTGTCATGATGTCGGCTACTTTTATCGTGCTGAACCTGGCGGTCATGGCGGTCTTCGCCCTGTTTAACCTCTGGTTCCAGCAGCTGGGCATCATGCTGGCCATGTTCATGCCTTCCATAGCTATCGTTTCCATCAAGTTCATGAAGGAGGAAAGCCAGAAGCGCTTCATCAAGGGCGCCTTCTCCTATTACCTGTCGCCCAGCGTTATCGACGAGATCATCAAGGACCCGGACTCCCTGGAGCTGGGCGGCGAGGACCGGGAGCTAACAATCTTTTTCTCGGATATTAAGGGTTTTTCAACGATATCAGAAAAGCTCTCGCCGAAAGAGCTGGTCGTGCGGCTCAACGAATATCTCACGGAGATGACGGATATCATCCTGAAATACAACGGCACCGTGGACAAGTATATCGGCGACGCCGTCATGGCCTTCTACGGCGCCCCCACGGTCATGCCGGACCATGCGGTCAAGGCGTGCCTTGCCGCTATCGATATGAAAAAACGCCTCCGGGAGCTGCAGGAAAAGTGGATGGGGATGAATCTCGAGCCGATATACGCGCGCATGGGGATCAACACCGGCAAATCGACGGTGGGGAACATGGGGTCCCGCACCCGGATGGATTACACGGTCATGGGGGACGCGGTGAACCTGGCGTCGCGCCTCGAAGGAGCCAACAAGTTCTACGAAACCAGCGCCATGATCAGCGGAAGCACCTATGACGGCGTGAAGGACGTGGTCGAGGCGCGCCAGCTCGACGTGATACGGGTCGTGGGTAAAAGCGAGGCGGTACCCATCTACGAGCTCCTGGGCAAAAAGGGCACCCTCCCCGAACGGATCTATGAAATGCTCGATAAATACAACGAGGGAAGGGAGCTCTTCCTCAACCGCGAGTGGAAGCAGGCGAAGCTCCTGTTCAAACAGGCCCTGAAAGTGGTGGACGACGACGGCCCTTCAAAGGTGTACGCGGAGCGCTGCGACGCCTATTCCAAAAACCCGCCTTCACGGGGATGGGACGGGGTCTACGTCATGAAGGGCAAGTAAGAGAGCCGGCGTCGCGGCCGGAAACAGCGGCGCCGCGTTTTTTATATAACTTTTTTACTTTACAGGGTACACACTACCTGTATAAACCTGCCTTATTATTCATTCAACCGGAGACGATAATGTTTAAAAAAATGAAAGAGCGGCGCGTGCACCTGCTGATACTGACCTTTTTGACCGGGCTGTTCATCGGCATAAACGTTTCCTTCCTGTCGTCGGCCGCGGAGCCGGCCCACAGGTATCTGGATTATTTCCACCGGGTGTACCAGCTTATCCTGACCGAATACGTGGACGAAGCGTCTCCAAAAGATATGTTCTACGGCGCCATACGGGGCATGATCAATTCGCTGAACGACCCTTTTTCGAGGTTCCTTGACGAGAAGTCCTTCGAAGAGCTCAAGGAAATGACCACCGGGAAGTTCCAGGGAGTCGGCATTGAAATTACCGTCCAGGACGGGCAGGTGGTCGTGGTGACCCCCATCGAGGATTCGCCGGCCATGAAGGCCGGCATCCTGTCGGGCGACATCATCACCACGATCGACGGCAAGGCCGTCAGGGGGATGAAGCTGGAAAAAATTGTGAAGCTGATACGGGGACTGCCGAAGAGCACCGTCAAGCTCCAGGTCAGGCGGGACGGGTACGATGACCCGCTGGATTTCGAACTCGAGCGGGCCCCCGTCAAGATAACCAGCGTTGATTATGATATCATCAGGGAAAAAAACCTGGGATACCTCAAAATCAAGAATTTCGGTTCGGAGACGACCAGGGATGTCACCAAGGCCCTCAAGTTCTTTAATCTCAAGGGGATCAAGAGGGTCGTCATGGACGTGCGGAACAATCCCGGGGGACTCCTGAGCTCATCCATCGAGATATCGGAGCTCCTGCTGGACCGGGGCAAGACCATCGTGTCGACCCGGGGTAAAGAGGGGAGCGGCCGCGTGCAGGTGTTCAAGTCACAGAGCGAGCCGATCTACCGGGGAGGGCTCATCATGCTGGTGAACAACGGGTCAGCCTCGGCGTCGGAAATTCTTGCCGGCGCGATACGAGACAACGGCAGAGGCAAACTGTTGGGCCTGAAGACCTTCGGCAAGGGTTCGGTCCAGAAGTCGTTCAACCTGGATGACGATATCGGCGTCGCCATTACCGTCGCGAAATACTACACCCCGTCGGGGGAGCTGATCCATAAGAAAGGGATCAAGCCTGACTACGAGGTTCCCCTGGAAAAGCTGTCGGAAAGCGAAATGAAAAACCTGAAAATGGTCAGGGACAAAAAGCTCCTGGATCATTTTGTAAAGAGGGAGACTGAATACACCGAGGAATCGAAAAATTCCTTCCGGGCCTTGCTGGTTAAAAACGGCGTTACCCTGGCCGACAAAACGACCAACTTTATTTTAAAGGACTGGATTTACCGGTTCAGGAAAAAACCCCTCTACGATCTTGAGTTTGACCTGCAGCTCAATGAAGCGGTCAAATATTTAAGCAGCGGGAAATAGACAATGGTAATCGGTCTCGGACTTGAAAGCTCCTGTGATGAAACGGCGGCGGCCGTGGTCCGGGACGGCAGGATCATTCTTTCAAACATAATATCCAGCCAGATTGATCTTCACCGGGAGTATTACGGCGTTGTGCCTGAAATCGCCTCCCGCGCCCACCTGGAAACGATCAATATCCTTATCGACAGGGCGCTCCGGGAGTCCGGGACCGGTTTCGGGGACCTGGACTATGTGGCGGCCACGAACCGGCCGGGACTGGTGGGATCGCTCCTCATCGCGCTCCAGTCCGCCAAGGTCATTTCATACGCCCTCGGCATACCCCTCATCGGGGTCAATCATCTCGAGGCGCACCTGTACGCGCCCTTTCTCGAAGGACGGAACCTGGAATTTCCCTATATCGGCCTCCTGGTCTCGGGAGGGAATACCGTGCTGTACCATGTCCGCGGAACAGGCGACATGGAAATAATAGGCAGGACCGTGGACGACGCCGCGGGAGAAGCCTATGACAAGATAGCGAAGTTCCTTGACCTGGGGTACCCCGGGGGCCCGGTCATTGAGGCCCTGGCCCGGACCGCCGGGGATAAAAAAATAATATTCCCGAAGATACTCCCCGAACCGGGGGACCAGCGGTTTTCCTACAGCGGCATCAAGACGGCGGTGATCAATTACGCGAAGCAGAATCCCGCGGCCGACCGGGCCGGCATAGTACACGGATTCCAGGAGCGGGTCCTGGAGATTCTGGTGAGGCGGGCCTTCTCCGCCGCCCGCTCCCGCGGTATTCGCTCCATCGTGGTGGCGGGCGGGGTGGCTGCCAACGGCAGGCTGCGCGCCCTCCTTGACGGGGAAAAGCGCGATGGGGAGGAGATCATCATCCCGTCGCCGCTCCTCTGCACCGACAATGCCGCGATGGTGGCGGGAATCGGCTTCCATTACTATGACGCGGGGCGTTTCGATGATTGTTCCGTTGACGTTCATGCGCGGGCCTAATTTTACTTGATTTAATTGACGGGAACCGTTAGAATTTGACATGTCCGGCCGGTATTCCCGGCGCGCGACGCAATCTCAAACAGGGCCGATACCGTATGACAAAAAAAAGCGAAAGCTTTAACAATCTCATTGACGAGTACCTGAAGATGGTGGAGGACCCGGACCACCCGGGAAGCGTCAGCGAACAGTTTCTCCGTCTCCTGGTTGACTACTTTTTTCTCGATGAGAAAAACGAAAACCGCAGCGTGGAACAGCTCCTGGACAGCATCGAGCCCCCGCCGTTCCTCGCTTCGGCAAAGAGCATTTTCGAAATGGACATCGATGATCTCAGGAACTTCGTGCAGGGCACTTCTACCAACGAATCCTTCTCCGGGAAAATCATGCTTTCCTCGCAGTACCTGAAAACCTTCTACCCGCACCACGCCCCGTCTTTTAACAAGCTCCCCGAGGACGTGCGCTTCGAGCTCATGGACGCCATAAAGGAAAGGAACGAGACCATCATTACCGCTTTTGAAAAAATGATGAGCGACCGCGACGCTGACAGGAAGAGGAAAGTGCTGACCCTCGTCGCGCTGATCATACGGAACATACATTACCGGTCCGGCGCCCCCTTCAACAAGCTGCCGAGAAACGTGGAGGATATCATCAGGGACACCTTCCACGATATTGACGATGTTTTCACGGCGAGCCAGAAACAGATGGCCGACCTCCAGGATGACACGAAGATAAAGCAGGTCGTAAAGACCATTTTCATGGTGAAGCAGTTCAAGGATATAACCGGCATAGCGGAGATGTTCAAGGGTGAGCTGGAGCGTTTCCGCAAGCGTACGATCATGGCCCGGGGATGAGTCGGGAGCAGGCCGCATGAAATCGAAATTCAACGGATTCCCGAAAGGGTGCATTACGTTCTACCGCGATCTGGCGAAGAACAACTCGAAGCAGTGGTTCGAAGATCACCGGCGCGCATACGATGAGCAGGTCCTGGCCCCGGCGCGGCAGTTCGTCCTGGCAATGGGCGACGCCCTTGCCGGGCTTTCGCCGGAAATACACGCCGATCCGCGTACGGACAAATCTATATTCAGAATATACCGTGACGTGCGCTTCTCCAGGGACAAGAGGCCGTTCAAAACCAATCTTGCCATCTGGTTCTGGGAGGGAAACGGCCCGCGGATGGAATGCTCCGGCTATTACTTTCACCTGGAGCCGGGTACGCTCATGCTGGGAGCCGGGATATACCTGTTCCCCAGGCATATGCTGAAAGAATACCGCGACAGCGTGGTGCATCGGAAACACGGTCCGGAGCTTGCAAGGGCGGTCCGCAGCGTACTGAAGAAAGGTCCCTACGGGCTGGGAGGAGAATTTTACAAGAAGGTTCCGCGCGGTTACCCCGGAGACCATGAAAACGCCGAATTCCTCCTCTACAACGGCCTCTGGGCGGGAATGGAAGTGCCGGTGCCCGGGGAGGTTTTTTCATCCGGCCTGGTCGGGTACTGTTATAAACGATACGCTGACATGGCCCCCCTTCATGAGTGGCTGCGCAGCCTGACCGGGAGGGTTTCCTGACAGATGAATTTTATCGAAGAAAAAACGCCGAAAGGATATCTGCTGAAGATTTTTTTTGACAAGTGGCAGTTCCTTGCCTTTGACAAGCGGGGAAAACCGATTTACGTCGACCGGGAAGGCCGGAGCCTGCTCCACATGGTGCCGGTCGTGATATTCGTCGGTTCCACCTTCGAAATCAAGCGGGAATATGACCGGGGTTATGTCCTGCTGAAAATACGGAATGGGGAAATAGTGGTTCCCTACCGCGACCTGCACGATTACAAGACCAAGTTCTTTTTTCTGAATACCGACAAGGAGATGGACGCGATACCGGTCCGCTTGATGATGGTGAATGACGTGGCGCAGATGGTCCGGGATGTCGACGTGAGCGTGCAGCCCGATTATGTCGTGGTGGATGACGCGGTCACCCCCAATGACGTCATTATCATAAAAAACCGGTACAAGGTGAACGAGATAGTCTACGTCGAGCTGGCGAACAATTATTTCCTGGCGGAGCGTCTCCAGATCCCCGACGCGGACCGGGTGATGAACATCAACATGATGTCATCCAATCCCGTGTTTCTCGCGCGGATACATCTCCGGACCATGGACCTGGCGAAGATCAACCAGCTCCTCCTCGACTTTGAGATAACGGCCCTCGACACGGAATACATTCTCAGCTTTATCCAGGACCTTCTTGATAAAGAGGAGAGTGACCCCGCGGTCCGGAAAAACAGGGTAATGCTCCTTGACCTGCTCAATTCCTTCAAGTTTTACCACAGCCTGCTGCAGAAGGACGAAGCGAGCATTAAAATGATGATTGATGCCACAAAGGATATAAAGAAACTGACCCCCTTCAGGACCCTCGTATCAAAAGTGAAGGCCATGTATCCGGGCGCCGAGGAGCAGAAACTCTATACCGTTTATGAAAATATCCTCTACGACAAGCTGGAAGAGCTGAAATCAGGGATACAGGTTACATGAATGACGCGTCCGGAACAAGCCGCGCCGACGGGAGCCGGTTTTTGTCCGGCTTTTTTTAATTAATGAAAGGGGTTATTCGTTATATATTCTGAAGGCTCGTTTCCGCCTGTCCGGTTGAGCGTGTTATACAGGGAGTAATGATTTGAAAAAGCGATTTGCTGCATGTTGTGCCGCCATCCTCCTGGCCGCGTTACTACCCGCCGTCGGCGACGGCGAAGGTTGGTGGAAGCTCTATTTTACGACGCCGGGAAGACCGGCGTTCCTGTCAAAAAATGACAACCCCGAAACGGGCCTGGTGTCAATCATCGGCAAAGCGAGGGAAAGCTGCTATGCGGCATTTTACGAGATCTCATCGCCGCGGGTCGTGGAGGCCCTTGTCGACGCCAGGAAGCGGGGCGTTGAAGTCAAGCTCGTGATCAATCAGAAACCCAATACGGGCCGCCGTCATTTCAAGGCCATCGAAAGGTTCGAAAAATCCGGCGCGGAGGTTGTCACCAATATCTCCCGGCGCGGCGGTCTCATGCATAACAAGTTTGCCGTCATCGACGGGAAATACCTCTGGACCGGATCGTATAATGCCACGGTGAACGATTCGGTGAAAAATAACAATAACGCGATCCTGATCTGTTCTTCGCCGCTGGCGGATATCTATCGGAATGAATTCCTGGAGATGTTCGACGAGGAGATTTTCGGCAACCGGTCGGAGCGGGGCCCCTTTGCCGATCTGCGGAAGACATACCATGTCCGGGTCGGGGATACCGATATCAACGCCTATTTCGCGCCAGAAGACAACGTAGAGCGGATTATCCTGAAACGGCTGGAAAAGGCGAAATCAACGATTCATTTCATGGCCTTTTCCTTCACCAGCGCCGGCATCGGGGAGATGATGATCAGGAAGCACAAGTCAGGGGTCGACGTGCGCGGCATATTTGAACGGTACGGGGCAAAGGCGGGGCATTCGCAGTATACCAAGATGAAGCTTGAAGGCGTGCCGGTCAGGCTGGACGGCAACCGCTACCGGATGCATCACAAGGTCATCATCATAGACGGCGAACGGGTGATCATGGGATCGTACAATTATTCAAGGAACGCCAACAGGTCCAACGACGAAAACATACTCATCATTGACAACAGGGATATAGCCTCCGAGTACCTGTCCGAATTCAGACGGCTATGGTGATACGGGGGAAAGAACGATGCGCTCGCGCTCTTTTTTTTCCACCAGGCGGGTGAATTCCCTGAAGCGGGAGTAGTCATCCGTCCCGACGGAAGTTTTTTTCATGTCTATCACTGATTCAACCGTAACGGTTCCGGCTGAGGCTGAAAAAGTGAAGACGGCGCTGAAGGCTTCGTTTTCGTAACGCTCGTTCCGGGGAAGCCGGTCGACACGGTACCCCCCGGGTATGGAAAAGCATGTCACGGTCCTGGTTGTTCCTGTGCCGGAAAGGATCACGGGATAGGCCCTCGTCCTGGACAGGGCATAGGAGTAATACAGTTCCGACCGGGTGAGAAAGGCGTCAAAAATAATGCTCCCCTCCACGGCCCGGGCGTATCCCGGGATTGACACAGCGTAGCGGTACCGTACCGGTTCGTCGATTCTTGATGACTCGACCTCCAGGTCACGGACCGAAGATCCCGGATAATATCCGTTCCAGTATTCATCCAGGCCACGGCGGTGGCGCTCCCTGTCTTTCAGGCCGGTCCGCGCCGCCGGCGCCGCTTCGCCCTGTTTCATGAGCGCGCGTTTTATTTCGGCTGTCCCGGTTTTCGTTATGGTGACGGCGCTGGCGATCTCGGACCGGTTCCGGTGGTAAAACCCGCCGGCGGTAGTGCAGAACCTCCAGCCTTTCTCATCCATGACAAAGGCGTCCGTGGCGCGGTCGTCCGCGGGAAGCTCACGGATGCCCGTGTCCGGCGCGGTCGGGTCAAGGAAGAAGCCGCCGTCGTGATTAACGTAACAGATGGCGTGGTTGAACTCGCCGGCAAAAGGCGCGGCCAGGTACGGCAATCCCCTCTCCCTGGTCCTGACGAGGGCAAGGCGCGCGTCAATTCCCGCTTCCCGGAGAAGGGCGACAAGGAGCAGCGACATATCCTTGCAGTCGCCCATTTTCGTGTGAAAGGTCACGTCGGTGCCGCGGGGCTGGATTCCGCCCACGCCGAACTCGAACCCGACATACCGGATCGATTCGGTCACGAAGCCGTATATGGCCCGGATCCGCTCCAGGGGATCGCGTTTGCCGGCGGTGATTGTATCCACGGCTTCCTTCATCCCGGCGTCGATCCTGATCCTGTTTTTCAACAGGGAGCGGTACCAGCCGTGGAACTCGTCCCAGGAGCGGTGCGAGGTGAAATACACGGCGGGAAGTATCTCCGATCTGTCGGGCATGGCCCTCTCTTTTTTACAGGGAGCGATATTGTCCAGCGAGATCCTGTACACGGTTTTCCGCCCCTCCTTTCCGGAGGAAAATGATTTCGCATCTATTCCCTTCAGGTGGCAGTACACCGGCTTATCGGCGGTATGGGTGAGGACCGCGCGGAACATCAGGGTGCGATAACTGTCGCCGGCGGTTATTTTTTCGCCGAAATAATACCGATAATCGCCGCCGCCCCGGTTCCTGATAACATAGCGCAGGTCTATGATATCGCCGGGCGCCAGGGAGGGGACCGGGATAACCAGGGCTTCCAGGTTGTGGTAGAGCCTGCTTTCAGGCTGCGAGAGGGACTTCCGGTAACGCTCCGGTATCTCCGTGCGGACAAGGCCTCGCACTATGGCGCAGGACACGTTTTCCACTGACTCCGCGTCGGGATCCAGGACAATGTACCGGTTATTGAATTTCCGTATCTCGCTTTGCGCGTTGACCATTACGATTTTACGCACCCACAGCTCGAAGGAACCGTCCGTGTTGACGGTTATGACGGTTTCATCAAGGAGGATGGCGGCCGGCTCGTCGCGGTATTTCATCGCCGGCGCGGCAAGTTCCATAACGTCATCCTTCCGCGCGTACCGCCCGATTTCACCGGCTTCCCCCCGTATAATCCTCAGGTACTGCCGGAGCGCATGGTTGTCAGGGTCATGTCTGCACGCGAGATCGAAATAGTGTATGGCCAGATCCTTTTTCCCCAACTTGTGGCATGCCGTTCCCAGGGCCTTCAGTATATCGCGGTTCCCGGGGGCGGCGTTCAGTGCCGCCGTGAGATAGGGAAGGGCTGGGCCCGGCCCGCGCCTGTTTTGCACTATCCCGGCGAGACGCAGCTTCAGGGAGCTGTTGTTCGGGAAAAGGGCTATCATGCGGGTAAGCACCAGTTCGGCCGCGTCAGGGTTCCCGGTTTTTTCATGGCAGTCGAGCAGCGCCTGGTACCGGGAGAGGTTGAAGGCATCGGCCCGGATGAGCTTCTCCAGGCACGGTATGGCGTGAAAATAATCCTTCTCGATCCGGAATATCGACGATTCCAGCCGGTGACCGATAGAGGGGTAGGGGGATTCCTTCAGTGCCCCGGCATGGCGCATGGCTTCGGGAAGCCATCCCAGTTTCATGAACAGGGATGCCGATGATTCATGGCGCCAGGGCGCATGGGGCGTGATTTTTTTTATCGCTTCGATGAGGGGATAGGCCTCGTACACGAAATTCCGGGAAATTTTTATGGCTGCCAGTTCGCGGAGCGATTCAATATTGCCCGGATCGGCCCGGATCGATTTATTCAGATAGCGGTCCCGCGCCTCAACGTCTTTATGGGCCAGGGCGGTATAGAAGCACGCGGCAGAGTAGAGGGGGTGCCGTTCCGGTATCCCGGAAAGGTAGCGGAGACCCCGGTTGTCGTCATGATTGCCGAGGCGCGCCGCGAGGAGCAGGCAGCCGGTTGAGAAGAGCTCTTCCGGACCGGGGTTCCTGATCTTCATCAGCTCCGCCAGGGCCGGGAAAAAGGTTATGCCGCGCAGTGCCGACTGGCCCGCGGAGCCGGAATTATCCCCGGCCCCGGGGTGTATCCTCGCACCGTCAGCCGAGGCCACGCGGAGGGATATCCGTATTCCCTCATCGGAATCGCCGGCCTTTAGTAAAAGCCGGTGCGGTCCCGCCGCGAGATGGACCCGGATAAAATACTGGTCATGGCAGAAGCCATGCTCGGTCCTGTCCGAGAATATCCGCCTGCCGTCAAGCCACAGATCGGTATACCCGGTTTTCCCGCAGATAAGATAGTACTCGCCTGATCGCGGGGCGGATATCACGCGGGACAGATAAAAAAAGGAATTTCTTGTTTCCGGAAAAAGCTCATCGAAACTGATGGTGCCGGTCCTGTCCGGGGATGCCGGGAACCAGGAAACAGTGCCGTATTTTCCCGCGCAGACCCGTTTCAGATCAGGAATAAGCTCCGGCGCGGCGGCACGTTCAAAATCCTCCACGCCGCTGTTTTTGAAAGGGCCCATGGCCTGAAAGTCAAGGAAGGAGAAACTTTTCTGTATTGATCCAGCGCTTGTAATATCTCCCCTGCCGAGATAGACCAGGCTCCTTGCATGGTCGATGCGATCGGCGAGGAAGCTGTTACGTGCTCCCGCGGCGCCGGCTATGCGGTTGAGCGCCTCCAGTCCGCGGTCAAGCAGTTCGGGGTAACGCATCAGCTCCTGCATCATGAAAACAGCAAGCTCCAGCCCCGCCGGGTCCTGCGACGACAGGGCAGTCTTTTCAATGGCGTCGATGGCAGCAGCGTAATTGCCTGCTTTCTTGTGTTTCAGGAATTCATCACGGCCCTGGCCGGGAAAAGCCGCGCCGGGGATCGGGAGGGCGGCCGGCAGCAACAGGCACAAAAAAATAATGCGGATGGGGAACTTGCGGATGATCATAGTGTAATCCAGAATATTGTACCGGAATTATAAAAAAGACTGATCGGATTCAACCTCCCCCTCCCCTGACGGGAGGGGATTATCCTTAATAATGTCCCTGCGAAATTTATTACATGATTGTGTCATGAAATAAGTCTAATATTTCAAACATATTTTTTGTTTTTTATTGCTGATATTCGTTAGCCACTGTATGGAGACTGAAGACATGAACAGCCGGTCGATAACGGCCCGGTATACCCTCCCGGTGCAGAAATGCCGGGAGGGAGCGGATATACGGTCCCTTTCGGACCATGAGTTGCTCGCGGTCATCGTGGGGGCCGGGATACGGGAACATGACGTGGTCGACCTGTCCACCGGGATGCTGAAGAGTTTCGGCGGCCTGGGAGGCCTCGCCTCCGCGGGATTGCGGGAAATCGCCCGGAGCAGGGGCATCGGCTTTACCAAGGCGGTCAGGATACACTCTGCCTTCGAGCTGGGCCGCCGCGTGGTGACCATGCCCTGTGCGGCCAGGCACCTCGATTCGCCCGGGGCCGTGTGGGAGTTTCTCCTTCCGCACATGGCCTGTCTCGACCGCGAGGAGTTCCGGGTCCTGATCCTGAACAACAAGAACAGCCTGCTGAAAAACGCCATGATCTCGGCCGGCACCATATCGGAGGCGATCGTCCACCCCCGGGAGGTGTTCCGGGACGCGATCCGCGAGGGAGGGGCGTCGGTCATCGTTGCCCACAACCACCCCACGGGGGAACCGACGCCGTCACGGGAGGATATCCACACGACGCAGCGGCTGGTGGAAGCGGGAAAGATCGTCGGTATCCCGGTGCTGGACCATCTGATTGTCACCAACGCGTCATATTACAGCTTCAAGGAAGGGGGGTATATCTGATCCCGGGGAAGGGGGCGTCACTCTATGCTGAAATACCGGGCCCGGGGGTGATGGACGATAAAAGCGCTGGTCGATTGTTCAGGCACCATCCCCCCGCTCTCCACCGTGTCAATGCCGATACGGCCGGCCCCGAGTATGTCCAGCAGCGTCCGGTTGTCCTCCAGGCTCGGGCAGGGGGGATAGCCGAAGGAATAGCGGAGGCCCCGGCGCCGGTTGTCCGGCGAGTCTGCATCGGCGCTGCCTGCGAATCCCATCTCCGCGCGAATGACATCGTGCCATGTTTCGGCAAGGGCCTCGGCCAGTTCCACTCCCAGGCCGTGATAGAAGAGGTAGTCGCGGTATTCTCCCTGTTCGTAGAGGCGGTGAACCAGGGCGTCCAGCCCGGGGCCGATGGTGACCGCCTGGAGAGCGATGACGTCGGTTCTACCGCCGCTCTTCGGGAGGAAGAAATCCGCCAGTGACCGGTAGGGCGCCTTTTTTTGCCGCGGGAAATGAAAGCGGCCGATTATCGCGGCGCTGTCGGACGGGTCCATGACAAGAACCGCATCCCCGTCAGATACGCAGGGCCAGTAGCCGTACACGGCCCGGGGCGTCACTATCCCTTCCCGGAGCAGCCGTTCCTTCATGGCGCGAAATGCCGGTTCTGCCTCGCGTTGTATCAGGGCGTCAAATTCGTCCGGGGTCAGGGCGCCGCGCCGGAAGCCCCACCGGGCCTTGAAGAGGACCTGTTCGTTCAGGTTGGGGAAAAGCGAATCGGCGGATACCGGATCAGCCACCCTGCTTCCCGTGAAGGGCGGTTCCGGGATGGACGGCGCCGGGCCCATTGCTTCCACATCTTCCGTTTCAGGGGGCCTGGCAGGGATAGCGCGGGAGGAATACCGGACCTTCTCGGCTTCACTGTATTCAGCGAGGTTCCCCTCTTTGAGCAGGTTCATGGCGCGCAGCCCCCGGAAGGCGTCCTCGCAGTAGATGACCGGTGAATCCAGAAGCGGGGCGCATGTTTCCAGCACGAAGCCACGGGTAAGGGCCGCCCCACCCAGGAGCACCGGGATGTCCAGGCCCTGGGCCTTCATGAACTCCAGGTTTTCCTTCATGACCTGGGTCGACTTGACCAGGAGCCCGCTCATGCCTATGGCGTCAGCCTCCACCTCCCGCGCCATGCGTATAATTTCCTCGATGTCCACCCGTATGCCCAGGTTGTGGACCAGGAATCCGTTATTGGAGAGGATGATATCGACCAGGTTCTTCCCGATGTCATGGACGTCCCCTTTCACCGTGGCCAGCACAATGCTTTTCCTTTTTTCTGATTCGACCCTGTCCATGCGGGGCGACAGGTAATCCACGGCTTTTTTCATCACCTCGGCTGACTGGAGAACGAAGGGGAGCTGCATCCTTCCGCTCCCGAACAGCTCGCCCACCTGTTTCATGGCGGGGACCAGGATGGCGTTGATGATGTCGGCGGGAGCGGTCCCCTTCAGCAGCGTGTCCAGCAGTTCCTCGAGGCCCGATCGGGATCCCTCGATGAGCCTCTTGCGAAGCCGGTCCTCATGAGGCAATGATTCATCCGGGGTCCTGCTTTCCTGTTCGTTCTCCCCGGCGCGCCGGTCAAAATGCCTTATAAAATCATGGAGCGGATCGGGAGATCCGGCGTTATCGATCAGGTTTATCGCCTTCTTCAGGTCATCCTCGTCGATGCGGCTTATCGGGATTATCTGGGCGACATTGACAATGGCCAGGTCCAGGCCGGCCCGGAGCGCCTTATAGAGAAACACCGAGTTCAACACCTGCCTGGAGCGGGGGTTCAGACCGAAGGAGATGTT
>CAZZHU010000089.1:0-17432 GCA_964654045.1 uncultured Leptospirales bacterium | reverse complement strand
ATCATCATCATAATCATAGCCGGTCTCATCGCGGCATATATCGCCCACAAGCTGAAACTTCCCCTTCTCGTCGGCTACATCATCGCCGGCATCATCATCGGCCCCTTTACCGGGGGCGTCACCGTTAGCAACGCGCACCAGATCGAGCTGCTCGCGGAAATCGGCGTCGGGCTCCTCCTCTTTTCCATCGGCCTCGAGCTGTCTTTCAAGGAGATCCGGGAGGTCCGCGCCATCGCCCTCCTGGGTACCCCGCTGCAGATCCTGCTGACCGCCGCGTACGGCATCGGTCTCGGCATCTGGCTGGACCTCCCCTGGACCGCGTCGATCCTCCTTGGCGCCGTCATATCGCTCTCCAGCACCATGATCGTCATAAAGACCCTCATGAGCCGGGGACTCATGGGAACGCTTTCGAGCAGGATCATGATCGGGATGCTCATCGTCCAGGACCTGGTAGCGGTGCCGATGATGGTCATCATTCCGCAGCTCGACAACATCGGCGGCAGCCTGCCGCTGCTCGGCCTCACGCTCCTGAAGAGTGTGCTGGTGCTCACGGTCGTCATGGTGGCGGGGACCCGCGTCATCCCCTTCATCCTGAAGCAGATAGCCAGGCTCAATTCCCCCGAGCTCTTTCTGCTGTCCGTGGCGGCCCTGGGCCTCGGCATCGGCTACGCCACATACATGCTGGGCCTCTCCTTTGCCCTGGGCGCCTTTGTCACGGGCCTGGTCCTGAACAGGTCCGACTACAGCCACAAGGCGCTGCACGACATCATCCCCCTGCGGGACATCTTCGGCCTGATCTTCTTCACCTCCGTGGGAATGCTCATCGACCCGTCATTCCTGTTCAACCATTACGGCATGGTGCTCCTTCTTACCGGTCTCATCATCGCGGGGAAGTTCGTCATATTCGCGTTCCTTTCCCGGGCCTTCGGTTATTTCAACGTGGTCCCGATCGCCGTTGGTTTCGGCCTCTCCCAGGTAGGGGAATTCTCCTTCGTACTGGCCCGCCTGGGACTGGGCGGGAAGGTCCTCACCAGCGAAACGTATTCCATGGTGCTCACCACCTCGGTCATCACCATGCTGATATCGCCCCTTCTGTCGATGCTGACAACGCCCCTCTACTCCCTGAAGAACCGGCTTTTTAAAAAGGAGACATTCAGGATCGACAATGTTCCCCGGGAAGGCCTGCGGGACCACATCATCATCGCCGGCGGCGGCCGTGTCGGGACCACCATAGCCTCCATCCTCCACCGCCTCGAATACCGGTTCGTGATACTGGAGCAGGATTTCAGCAGGTTCGAGGAGTCGAAGGAAAGCGGGTTCCCGGTCATCTACGGCGACGCGTGCCAGGAGCCGATACTGGCGGCGGCCCATGCTGAAACGGCGCGCCTCCTCATCATCACCGTGCCTTCCATCATGGTCGCGCGGGAAATCATCGGGATCGTGCCCAGGATGAATCCGCCGCTCAAGATTGTCGCGCGCAGCAACAGCCTGGAGGAGATGAAGGAACTGCGGGCGCTGAACGTCCACGAGGTGGTACAGCCTGAATTCGAAGCCAGCCTGGAGATACTGCGGCAGGCGCTGCTCCATCTCGACATCCCCGCCCTCTCGATCCAGAAATACACCGACGACATGCGCCGCAGGAACTATTCCCCGGAGCCGGGATACGGCGGCCGGATGCTTGCGGACCTGAAGAACGCCTCCTACCTCCTGGAAATGGAATGGTTCACCGTAATCCCCGGAAGCCCCGTTATCGGGAAATCGATCGCGGAGCTTAAAATACGCACCGCCACGGGGACAACCGTCCTGGGCGTTCACAGAAACAACAAGTTCACGCCCAACCCTGAATTTGATTTTATCTTCCAGTCGGATGACGTGGTGGCTGTTATCGGCCAGTGCGAGAACAGGAGACGATTTGAAGAGATGATAAATCCCGACGCCCCGCGGAGCGGCGCCGCATGCGAAGAACCCGGAGGTATCTCATGACACTGAAAAAAAATCTGTTGATCCTTGCAGCCGTCATGGCCCTGATCGCAAGCCTCGAATCCGTATCCGCATCAAAAATCAAGACAGTGGCGGGACAGACAGTGTACGTGCCGGTGTATTCCTCGATATACCACGGCGACAGGGAACGGGAATTCAACCTCGCCGTGACCATCAGCATAAGAAATTCCGACATGCACAATCCCATAACGCTGGAATTCGTCAACTATTACGACACATCCGGGAAAATACTGAAGCGCTACCTGCCGGCAAAGCAGACATTGAGGCCCCTGGAATCAGTCCACTACGTGGTCAGGGAATCAGACGACAAGGGCGGGGTCGGGGCCAACTTCATAGTGAAGTGGCACTCCGTCAAACCGGTAAGCGAACCGGTAATGGAATCAGTGATGATCGGGACCGGGGGGCAGCAGGGTATTTCCTTCACGTCCCGGGGAGTGGTCATCCGGGAAAAGTGACCCGCGGCGGCCCGGCCGGGTCCGTTATCAGTAATTTTCAACCTGCCCCATCACCTCGCCGCGGTCCCTCCGGTCCGCCGCGGCCTGTTTCTTCCCGGTTTTCGCCTTGCGCATGATAAAAAGATAGTTAAACCCGCGCAGAAAATAATTGTGCTCGATGGCCGCGGTGTGCCAGTTCCGCTTCTGGAGCTTGGCGTTGTAGCGCTTCACCGCGACAATATCCACCGGCTCGAAATATTTCTCCATGATTGAAAAAAGCCTGAACCCGATGGGCATGAAGGGCTTTCCCTTCTCGAAGGAATCGGACACGTAGAGCGCCATGAAACGGTCGGGCCTGAGGACGCGGTGCGTCTCCCGTAGTACCCCGTCCATGGCCATGAAATACTCATCTTCCCGGGCGGACAGCTCGCCGATGCATTCCGGCAGGCCGCTGTAGCGGATATGGTTCGAATAGGGCGGATCAATGAAAACGAAATCGGCCTTTTCCGCCTCGAGGGGAAGCTTCCGCGCGTCGGCGCGGAAGATGTCGTCCCGGATCGGCGCAAGGTCATACCCGAGGGCGCGGCGCCCCAGTTCGCGGGCCACTTCCAGGGTGGTGCCGCTCCCGCACATGGGATCGACCGCCAGGTCCTTCGGCTTCGTGTACCGCATGAGCAGGTTCCAGATGATATAGGCCGGTGTCGCCCCCTGGTACTCCCTGTGCTTCTCCATTCTGCGGTTATACTGCTGGGAAGGATAGTCCCAGAAGGTCGTGGTCTGCAGTTTCAGTTCCGGTTTTGCCATACGCGCTTCCGCCTGTGGTGTAATGAAAGAAGTAACCATCCGGAGGGGCCGGAAGTCAAGAGTATTTCAGGCCTGCATCCCCTCACCTCGCCTCCGGCGCGCCCCACTTGTTCGATCTCACCCGCACTCCGTGCACCCTCTCCTATTATTGACCTCACCCCCGGCCCCTCTCATTTTACCTCACCCACGCTTCGCGCGCCCTCTCCATGAAATGGAGAGGGCTTCAATATGAGTATATTCATTCAGACTCCCCTCTCCGTTTCACGGAGAGGGGCCGGGGGTGAGGTCGAATCATGGAGAGGGGCCGGGGGTGAGGTCGAATCACGGAGAGGGGCCGAGGGGTGAGGTGGGACAGGTGGTGAGGTCTACAAAAAATACGAATGTATCGCATGAAGCTCCCGACGCGTGACAATCCGCTCTTCCAGCTCCCGCCGGAGCGTCTCCAGTTGCTCGGCAGGCACGTCTTCCGGCTTTTGATTATCACGCATGAAAGAACGAAGCAGTTCCGTTTCATGGATAAGAATGCTGTAATAATACCAGTCGCGGGCTAGACGCGCGGCATAACATGTCTCTTCATCGCTGAGAATATCCCGGGCCGGGCAGGAAAAGATTTTACCCCGGTAATTCAGCAGGCATTCATGGCGCAGGTCTGACGAGTCCTCTTGCCCGCCGAGGAGGCACCCGATTATTTTTCCTTTTTCGACAAAGCCAACGAAGGGGCATCGGGGACAATCCTGGAACAACGCCGGAAGGGCGGGATCAAAGGGGCCGTCCGAATGGTCCACATAATACGACCCGGTCATGCAGCTCCGGAAGGCCATCATTTTTCTGACCAGGAAATCCCTGCTGTAGGCCTTCATAATTCTGGCGCGGCGGACGAAAAGCGCTTCAATTTCCACGCGGCTTACCCGGTAGTTATGGCTGCCGCAGCAGAGGGAGCAGGACGCGCCGTATCCGGGACGGCATATGTTGACGCTTCGAGTCATCACAGGGTACCGATCAATATGTATGATAATGCACTATCCGTTCAATTTCCGTCAACAATCTTACTCGCACCGGTATTTTGTTAGTGCTGCTGCACAAGAACAGCGGAAATGTTAAGCCTGTGTAAAATAACGGAGATATACCCCCCCATCCGTGAAACAGCTATTGACAGTCAGGCGGCATGATAATTATTTTACCTGTGTTTATGATAAATGAACACGAGGGACGCTTGTTCTATTATATTGACACCAGGAGAGTCATCAATGACTGACCTGACAGGTAAAACATCCGAAGAGATCATAGCGCTGGTGGAAAAACGCGAGCTTTCCTGCGAGGAACTCGTACAGAACAGCCTCTCCCTCTATGAAGCGTATGATCCCGTGCTGGGATGCTTCATCTCCGTGTACCCGGAGGATGACCTCATCAGCCAGGCAAGGGAAAGCGACCGGCGCAGGGCCGCAGGCGCGCCCAGGAGCCCGCTGGACGGAATACCTGTCGCGGTCAAGGACAACATGCATTCCCGCGGCATAACCACCACCTGCGCGTCGGCAATCCTGGAAGGATATATGCCGCCGTATGATGCCACCGCCGTGGCGCGCATCAGGGAGAGCGGCGGCATCATTTTCGGAAAGACCAACCTGGACGAGTTCGCCATGGGCTCGACCTGCGAGAACTCATCGGTAAAAATAACGCGCAATCCCTGGGACACGAGCCGCGTCCCGGGTGGTTCCTCCGGCGGCTCCGCGGCCGCGGTCGCGGCAGGGATCGTGCCCCTGGCCCTGGGAAGCGACACCGGCGGTTCCATCCGCCAGCCCGCGGCCTTCTGCGGCATCACGGGGCACAAGCCCACCTACGGCCTGGTGTCGCGGTACGGTCTCGTGTCCTACGCATCGTCCCTGGACCAGATCGGCCCCCTGGCGCGCGACGCCTACGGATGCTCCCTGCTCCTCGGAATCATAAGCGGCTTTGATCCCCATGACTCCACGTCCCTCGCCCCGCCAGTACCACATGGCGCGGGAACCATTGAGGGCTCATTGAAAGGGGCGCGGATCGCGGTGCTCCCGGAGCTTTTCCAGGAGGGGATATCGCCCCTGGTGCGCGAGCAGTTCGAGCATTCCCTGCTCACCCTGAGCGGCCTCGGCGCCGTTATCGAGCAGGCGCCCATGCCGTCGCTCCACTACGCCATATCCGCCTACTACTTCATCGCCTGCGCGGAAGCGGCCTCCAACCTTTCTCGCTTCGACGGCGTGAAATACGGCTACCGGAGCGGGAGCCAGCGCGATTACCAGGAAATGCTCTTCACCACGCGGTCACGGGGATTCGGCAGGGAAGTGAAGAAACGGATCCTCCTTGGAAACTTCGTGCTCTCCTCCGGATACTACGACGAATACTACCGCAAGGCCCTCAAGGTGCGCGCCTTCATCAGGGAGGAGATGATGAACCTCCTGAAGAAGCACGAAGCCATCGTCATACCCACGACGCCCGACATCGCCTTTTACCTGGGAGAGGGCCAGAGCGACCCGATGAAGATATACCTCTCCGATGTGACCACGGTCATAGCCAACCTGGCGGGACTCCCGGCCCTTTCGGTGCCTTCCGGCATGGTCCACGGCATGCCGTCGGGGCTTCAGTTCATAGGGCGCCCCCTTGACGACGGCAGGCTCCTGCGCATGGCAGGGGCCTATGAACGGGAACGGAACGCCGCGCCTGTCCCGCCCCTGGATAAAATCCTCGAAAGCGGCGACCTGCCCGGCGGGCATGCAAAAAAAGAAAACGGCCGCGAAACGGGAACGGCATCCGCCTACACGCCCGAATTCATCGGCACCATATCGAAATCATACATGAACCGGGAAAGCCGGATGGCGGAGCGCGCCTATTGCGGCGGTCTCGCGGGTCATCTGAACAGGCGCGTTACCATAGCCGGATGGATCCACCGGAAAAAGAGCCTCGGCGGCATTGAGTTCTATGAACTCCGCGACCGCACCGGCTTCACCCAGCTCGTGCTCGAAGGGGGGAAGCAGGACGAGCGGATCGGCCTCGAGACCGTTGTGGAAGCAACCGGCAGGGTCACGAAGGAAGAGCGGAGCCCTTTTGAGAACATCGAGATAAAAGTTGAATCTGTTAAGATACTCGGTAAATCGGACGCGAACATCCCCGTCCCGCTGAACAGGCCGCCGGCAAACATCAACCTGCCGACTATCCTGGACAACCGTACCATTTCGGTGCGCAACCCGGATATCCTCAGGGCCTTCCGTCTCCAGTCGGAGATCATCAGGCTTTTTACCGGGTATCTCCACGCGAACGGCTTCACCGAGATCAAGACCCCGAAGATCATATCATCCGGCACCGAGGGGGGGACTAACATCTTCAAGGTCAATTATTTCGGCCGCACGGCGTATCTCGCCCAGTCGCCGCAGTTCTACAAGCAGATCATGGTGGGGAGCGGCCTGGAGCGCGTGTTCGAGGTGGGGCCGGTGTTCCGCGCCGAGCACCACGACACCATCCGCCACCTGAACGAATACACCAGCATGGACTTCGAGATGGGCTTCATCCGCGACGAGCAGGACGTGATCGACATGCAGGAGGGACTCCTCAGGCACCTGTTCGATGAGCTGATCAAGCACGCCGGGGATCTCCTCGAAGACGGGGGCGTGTCCCTCACCTTCCCGGGCAGGATCCCCCGCATCCATTACCTTGACGCGCTGGAGATCATCCGCTCCGCCGGCGGCCGCCTCGAGGAAGGCGACATCTCCCCGGAGGGGGAAAAGATACTCTGCAATCATTTCGAAAAGGAGCGCGGATCGCAGTTTGTGTACGTGATCGGCTACCCGGTCAAGAAGCGGCCGATGTACACCATGCCGGACGAGCGCGTGCCCGGATACACCCGGAGCTTCGACCTCCTCTACCGCGGCATCGAGATCACCACCGGCGGCCAGCGGATCCACGACTACGAGATGCTGAAGGAGAACATGAAGATGCTCGGCTTCAACCCGGCGGAATTCCGGAGCTACCTGGAGACGTTCCGTTTCGGCATGCCGCCCCACGGGGGCCTGGGACTCGGGCTGGAGCGTCTCACCATGAAGATCATGAATTTAAAAAACATCCGGGAAGCAAGCCTCTTCCCGCGGGACATCAACCGGATAACGCCATGATACACATAGACCGACTCATCGACCTCGGCTCCTTCGAAGTGACCGGAGCGGAGAAGCAACAGTTCGGGGACGAGCTCGCCGATTTCCTGGAATACGCCCGGGTCATAAACGGCGCGCCGCAGCACCTGCCCCCGGCAAGCCACGCCGTGGAAAAGGAACAGCTGCTCCGCGAGGATGAAGCTCATCCGTGGAAGGATCGGGAATCCCTTGTCGGCAATGCGCCGGCGCTGCAGGGCACGAGCTACCTGGTCCCCCCCCTGGCGGGAAGCGCCGGGACCGACCAGGAACGCGAACCCCGGACGGCGAAGGCGGGCGGCGCCGACTACGAGGTGGTCATAGGCCTGGAGATACACGCCCAGCTCAACACCGCAACGAAGCTCTTCTGCTCCTGCCCGACCGGCTTCGGGAGCGACCCCAACAGCAACACCTGCCCGGTCTGCTCCGGGCAGCCGGGAGCGCTCCCGGTCCTGAACCGCGAGGCGGTGACCATGGCCATCATGGCGGGCCTTGCCATGGGGTGCACGATCAACAGGCGCTCGCTGTTCGCGCGGAAGAACTATTTTTACCCGGACCTGCCCAAGGGCTACCAGATATCCCAGTTCGAGGAGCCCATCTGCAGCGGCGGGTCCGTGGAAATTGAAGTTGATAAAGCGACGAGAAAAATCCGGCTTAACCGTATACACATGGAGGAGGACGCAGGCAAGCTGGTGCACGTGGGGGCCCCGGGGATATGGGGCTCCAAGGCGAGCGCCGTTGATTACAACCGCTCCAGCGTGCCCCTCATCGAGATCGTGTCCGAGCCGGATATATCCTCGCCCGCGGAAGCGCGCGAGTTCATGGTCATGCTCCGGGCGATACTGGTGACCCTGGGGATCTGCAACGGCAATATGGAGGAGGGGAACCTCCGGTGCGACGCCAACGTCTCCCTGCGCGAGCGTGGCGACACCGCCCTGGGCGTCAAGGTGGAGATCAAGAACATGAACTCCCTGAAGGCGATCGAGCGCGCCCTGGCCTACGAGATCACCAGGCTCGAGCAGATGAAGCGCAGCAATACGCCCATCGAGCAGGAGACGCGGCTCTGGGACGACAGTTCACAGAAGACGGCATTGATGCGGAGCAAGGAGGAATCCCACGACTACCGGTACTTCCCCGATCCGGACCTGCTGCCGCTTACCGTCACCGGCGAATGGATCGAGTCGGTGCGCGCGACCCTGCCGCCCATGCCCCTGGAGCGGAAGACCAGGTACGAACGAGAATTCTCCTTCACCGAATCAGAAGCGCGGCTTTTCATGGTCAATCCCGGCTACGCGGAATTCTTCGAAAAAACGCTGGAGCACTACGGCAACGCGCGGAACCTCGCCAACTGGCTCTTTTCGGAACTGCTGTCCCACGAGGATGATTTCGACCGGCTCCATATATCGCCGGCAGACTTCGCGCAGTTCCTAAAGAAGATAGACAGCGGCGAGATAAGCGGCAGGCAGGGGAAGGACATCCTCCGGAAATCCTTTGCGGAAAAGACGGCTCTGCATGAGATCCTGGACAGAGAGGATCACGCGCAGATAACGGACCGCGCATCGATAGAGAAGGCGGTGGAAGGGGTCCTCGCCGCGCACCCCGGCCAGGTCGAGGAATACCGGGGCGGCAAGACCAGGGTGCTGGGCTATCTCGTCGGCGCGGTCATGAAGGCCACCGGCGGCAAGGCGAACCCGGCCCTGGTGAACGAGGTGCTCACGGATAAGCTGAAAGGCTGATGCCGGGATACCGGCTCTGCAGATAGTTATCGGTAATAATCAGGCAGGGATCCGAAAAGCTGCGCTGGCTGCAGAGGGGGACCGATTGTTATCGGCGTAATTGGCGGCTGGCCCCATGAATTGTTGCCCTGGCACCGGAAACCGGCCGATAGTTATCGGCGCCGGAGCAACAAACCTTATCAATTATCACTCCGGCGCCGGTTTTTCATAAAACTATGATATAACCTCTATACCGAGAGGGTATTTCGACAGCTCTTCGCAGCCCTTTGCACCGATAACTATCGGGTTTTCGTACCGGAACCCGATGTTCTCATCGGGACAGGCGTACTGCATGGCGCAGATGAGGACCTCGTTCTCCCGGTACACATGGTCCGGGTTGGTCCAGTAGGGGAAGGGCCCGTCGTTCAGGCCGATACGCCACTCGTCGCCCATCATGCCGATGCCGTGCTCGAACCCGGGCACCATGTAGTCGGAGAAGCCGCCGTCTTCCGCCAGGGCCATCATCTTTTCCGCAAGCTGCGACGGCGTTATGCCGGCCCGGTACGTTTCCAGGGTCGCCCTGACGATCTTCAGGAAATTATCAGCGTGCCACATCTGCCGGTCCGTGGCCGCGCCGGTGAAATAGTTATGCGAATGGTCGCCCAGGCCCAGCTTGAACATGGAGTGGATGTCCACCATGAGCGGCTCGCCTTTCTCGAGCTTCTTGCGGGTCGCCGGGGTGCAGGCCCCGCCGGCAAGGCCGGTGCGGTAACCGCAGGCTATCTCGTTCCCGCCGGTGAAGGACCACTCCCACTCGCTTCCCGCGCGGCGCATGGCCAGGGCGGCAATGCCGGCGATCTCGGTCTCCGTCATGCCCTTCCACCCGCCCTTTTCCAGGGCCGCCCGCACCGCCTTGTGCCCCTCATCGACTATGCGCGAGGCCTCGCGGAACCGGTTTATGGTCCCCTTGTCCTTGATAATGGCAAGGCTGTCAACGATGGTGTGGGAATTCACCAGCTCGGACCCGGACAGGGCGTCCCGGTACTGCTCGTACTCGTAGTGGGTGATCCATCCCTCCGGCAGGTAATTGGACATGCCGCTCTCGATGCCGACCCTCCCCTTTCCGCCGGGGAGATTGTCGCGGATGAAATCCGCGATCTGCTCGATCTGGTCCTGGCCTCCCATGGGGGCGAAGCCGCGGACATGGTCCTCGTCGACCCAGGTGTCGTCGGCCACGCGGGCCGCGTCGATGACGAAGGTGAAGGCCGTGGGCATTCCCTCGGCCGGTATCACCACGAAGCTCCGCCAGGGACAGAAGGCGTCCAGCGTCCAGGAGAGCGTCCGCAGTCTTGAGCCGAGGTAGACGTCGATCTTCTGCTTCGCCATCTCCGCCTGGATCTCCCGGATCCGCTTCGGGAAGTCGATGTAATAGGGATCGTTAGGGTTCAGTTTTGTTGTCATGGTCCCCTCCTTAATATTCCGCTTCGATTTTGGCGATGACCTTGTTCAGCCGGTCAACAACAGACGCGAGCTTCAATGCCTTTACCATGTTTCCCTTGAGCTTGAGCTTCCCGGTCATAAGGGCCTTCTGCGCCCCGAGCTCGGCCCGCGAGATTTTCGCGAACACCTCGTAATCGCCGGTAATCACGAATTCCGCTGCCGGCGGCGTCCCCTCGCCGACCTCGACGGCGGAAAGCGCCCCCTCGTTGAATTTCACGTGGAAAAAACGCTCCTTCCCGTCGGGACAATTCCTGTAAATATTGGACATGGACGATGAGATACGGTTCATCTTCTCGGGTGAGAGCTCCGCCGTGAGGAGCCTCATGGCCTCATCGCGCCATTCGGGGCTCAGGTATTTTACTTTTGCCGTCATGACAATCCTCCTGGTGTATAAATTATTTGAATCATACAGATTGCTTACTCATACATGTGGTCACGGTTCCCTGAAGATGCCGAGGGTCACCGTTTCCATGGTCTCGGCGAACATGCGCCGCATGGACTTCCCCTCCTGCGCGATATAGGTCCGGATCACCAGCATTTTATAGATTGCGAAAAGCACCTCCGGCAGCGTCTTCAGGTTCACCCTGCGGAAAACGCCCTCCTCGATTCCCTGCTTCAGAATGCTTCGTATCATGTTGACAGAATTCCTGTTGATCACCTCGTAGGGGTCCCGCACCGGGAACATGGGGAAGATATCGGGATCGCGCACGAGGACGCGGCGAAAGTCATCGTCCCGGGAGAGGTATTCCAGCGCCTTTTCGCCCATGACCAGGAACTTCTTTTTAACATCCGGCTCGCGGTAAATGGCGTCGCGTACCAGCCCCTGCCACCGGAGCAGGGCGTGGCGGACCGATTTTTCATACAGGTCCTGCTTGTCTTTCACATAGAGGTAGAGGTTTCCCTTGGTCATGCCCAGGCTGGCGGCAATGTCCTCCACGGTGGCCTTTTTGAACCCGTATTCGGCGAAGACCTTCATGGCCGCTTCGTACACTGCCTCGATGTTTTCTTTTCTTCTCATGGGCCCCGGTCCCCTATAAATGAACTAATGAATATTTAATTCATTTGTTCATTTATAGAACACGGGTGCATTTTGTCAAGAGATTTATGACAGGGGTAATTTACCGCTATTTGCCCTCGGATTTTTTCTTGATCCCGAGCATGTAACCTTCCAGGCCCTGCTTCGCCAGGAGCCTCTCGATCCACTCAGGGACGCCGCGGGCCTCGATGACGGGGGCATAGTAGTATAATGTGCGCGAGCCGTCCCCGTAGGGCTCGAGATACTCGAAGCCCTCGACATTCTTGATGTTCCAGGCCGGCTTCTTGAGGTGAATGCCCTTTTCGTTATAAGATTTTATTTCTTCAGGACTGATAAAGGTCCATTCCTGGGTAAGCCTGGTCCGGTCAAACCTGACCCGGAGGGTGTATAGAACCTTAATGAGACCGGCCTTCACAACACCCTCGATAATCAGATCGTCCCGGTTTATGCGGTGCATTACCCTGTAATACTCCAGGCCCGGCACAAAGGCCGGCATCGCCTCCCAGTCCTCCAGGACCTTCCACACCTTAGCCGGCGGCGCTTCTATGACAATTACGCCGATAACGCGTTTTTTCACCAGCCCCGCGGCTGTATTCAATTGCGTTATAAAAGTCTGCAGTTCGCCCTTTTCCAATTTTGTCCTGTCGGTGTTGACCGATATCTTCTGCACTCCGGCAAAGGCGATTGAAACAACAAGGCATAAACAAGTCGTAACATATAATTTCCATCGCGTCATGACGGTTTCCCCTTATAGATAGTCAGTGAGATTATCCATACATCACCTTGACGATTATGCAAGCACAATTAGGGGGAATCTGCCATCTCATGGGAGATGTATTGAAGAGTTGTGATGCCGAGTGAGAAATACTATTGTCCAATAAACAGGGGCGCGCCGCGGCGCGCCCCTGGGAAAAATTCTAATATTATCCTAATAATTAATCGGCCGGAACATAACTGTAGGGGATAGTTGTCTCTGTTACGCCGCCATCCTGGCTTACCGTGTAGGTGCCGCCGCTGGCAGTGCCTCCGGTGATAGCAAGATTGAACTTGACATATCCCGGGTAAATCCCGGTCACATTCAACTGCCCTGTTATGGTGCCATTTGCGGATGAATTAGCCAGGGTCGTCTGCGTGCCGTTTAATGTCAGGTAGATATCACAGAAATTGGTAAAGGTAATCAGAACCGTTGCCTTATCTGTCCATAGATCGTAACCGGCATCATAGTAACAATTGCCGGAACCATTCAAGTCATATACAGTCTCGGTTCCAACCATATTCAGTCCGCTCTGTTGCAGTTTGTTTATCCTGCTCAGGCCGGATTCCTCTTCAGCATAGACCTGGTCAAAAAATTCCTGGTTAGAAACCGTTCTAAATCCGGCATCGGGATCGCTGCTGCCTCCTTCGCCGGAGGCATTGAAAGGGGCCACCTTGTAGGAGAAGATACCCGGCCCCGCTGTTGTATCAGTATAGGACGTGCCGTTAATAGAGCTCCCCACCTGGGTCTGGCCGGAGCTGTCGATGCGATATACCGTGTAAGAAGTCGCGCCGGTAGCCGCAGTCCAGGATACGGTTATTCCGCCGGGAAATCCATCGGAAGCGGAACAGTTCGTAACCTTTGACGGAACATTATCATTGGCCTTGACGAAGCCCTCTTCCACGGGGCTTGGCTCACTCTCCCTGCCGACAGAATCAACAGCGGTGACAGCATAATAATAATGAGAGCCCTGTTCGACGTCAGTATCGACATAGTAATATGACATCGTAGAACTGGCGCTGGTGGTGAAGGTCCATACATAATTTGAAGCAAGGCTGTTGCCGGCGAGGTCTTTTACGGCCGTGGTAATGGTGGCGGTATAGGTAGTGCCGGCTGATAACTCGGAAGCCGGTGTAAAAACGCCGGTATTGGACACGGTGCCGCTCACCGGTGTGCCGCCGGCAGACAGCGTGAAGCTCGACTGCGTCAGGGTGGAGGGATCAACAGGCTCGCTGAAGGCCACGGAGACCTTCGCGTTGAGGGCGATATCAGTTTTGCCGTTATCGGGGCTCACATCTGTAACCGTTGGTCTGGTGATATCATTACAGGCGATTATTTCCGGACTGGCCGTTATCACCGTAGAAGATTCTACATTTTTATCAAGAAAATGCATCCCCACCCACAGGATATTACCGGGTAAATCATAATCACTGGAAAGGGTGATCGGATAACTGCTGACAATCTTTATATACTTTTTCCCATTAAGTGTGACTGCATAGCAGGTGCCATAGCTGCCCATGGCATTATTAAATTCAGCCACAATCATGTCCTGGGTCCAGGTGGTGCCGAAGGGCCAGCTTTTGCCAATAAACTCAATTACGGTATCAACCACATTCCCCAGTCGCAATCTTATTGAATAATGTTCCGAAGTATACGTCCAGCCGACTCCGATCAGCCAGATACTTGATGTATAAGAAATATGAATGCCACTGCCGATGTCACGCACTGACTGGTATGAAGCCTGATAGACCGGAACACAGGTGCCGCTGGAGGCGGTTGTAGTTACCGTATCCGGGGTAGTGCCTGCGTCAGTGGTAACCACGCTGGTGTCGTCATTCTCAAGGTCTTCGGCATCGACCGTTGCGATTTTGGCGGTAAAAGGGCCGGCGACATTATCAGAGCGGTAGATGTTGTAGCTCACCGCGTTGCTGACCGTGGCCCAGTTGATGCCCACCTTATCCTTGTATTGTCCGTCGGTGGCCGTCACTGAAGCGGGACCGTAGTAAGCATTTGTCTCAGGATCCACCGAACTTTCTTCAGAACCTGCATCAAAGAGGGTCAATAATTTTTTTTTGGGATCTTCACTGCAGCCGGACATGACCGCGAGGCAGCTTATGAATGTCAATGATAGCGTGATGAATCTTTTCATAGGTTCCTCAGTAATACTGAATTATTAATTCGAGATAATATAACAGATTTGCTTCTTAACCAATACCGTTTATCAATGCGATCGGGACAAGAAAATCAGTTAGCTTCCGGAAAAATCAGAGTTATTGCGGAATCACCCTTCACTATCCTGATCCCCTCTTGATTTTTTATTGGGACCCGCCCGCGGGGAAGCCATGATAAACCATCATTTAGAAATAGAATAATCCCGCAAAAACTTAAAAGATATTAGACTTGTTGCGAAACTGGCGTCTCGCGCTCGGCAGACGCCTTATTGCACGTCCTGTGCGGCGTCTGCACTGCAACATCCTGTTGGGCGCATGGGGCCCCTGCGGGGGCTTTGTAAGGGGCTTCGCCCCTTAACTCCCATGAAAAAAAAGTTAAACAACAAGTCTATAGTATATTTTGCTGTCAGTAATGATATTATGAGTACTATACTTTAAAATATTAATCTGGCCATAATCTGATATGTCAAAAAGTGTCCATGAAAAAGATGCGGATACACATGTTGAAATTAAACATAAATTATTAATTGATCATTTTTTATTAAACTGGTGGGTCAGTTTTATATGTATTTACACCGCATCATATCCGGGAATACCGTGACGACCTCTATTTATACGCGATATGGATAGCCGCTACCCCGAACAGGAGCGGACGATATTCAACGCGGTCGAATCCTGCGGACCTGAGCAGGCCTGCCAGCTCTTCCGGGCCGTGGAAATTAACTGCGGAATGCGCCAGGTACCTGTAGGCGCCGCGCTGGCCTGATACAATACCGCCGAGAAGCGAAACGCCGACTTTCGTATACAGGTGCGCCAGGGTCCTGAAGATCCGCGACCGCGGCTGGCTGCTCTCAACGATAACAAACCTGCCCCCCGGGGCCAGCACCCTGAGGATTTCCGAAAGGTATCGGTCCCGCCCCGGGTTCCGGTAGGTGAGGTTGCGGAAACCGAAGGCGATGCTTATAACGCCGAAGCTCCCGTCATGGAAGGGAAGCTCCCCGGCATCACCTGCGGAAAAGCTCACGGCTGCCCCGGCGCGCTCCGCCTTGACCCGGGCGAATTCCAGCATCGGCATGCTGAAGTCGACGCCGAATACGCTCATTCCCGCTCCCGCGGAAGAGGCTATCCTTATCGCCAGGTCACCGGTACCGGTGCAGAGGTCCAGTACACGCGCCGCGCCGGCGGACAGGCATTCCGCGGCGGCAAGCCTGCGCCACCTCTCGTCGAGCCGCAGGGTAAAAAGCCTGTTGATCAGGTCGTAGCGGCGCGGCACCTCGGAGAACATTTTCTGCAGGGGCCTGCTTTTCTTGTCATTACTCACTGGTATCCCTCCGGCAGAATATAAAAATTGCAATTGAACCAACAGCATCGGCACCAGATTCTGACAGATAAAAATAAATCAGAGGAGTTGCAATAACTTTTTGTGCACAAACATCGCTTCTCCATGGCGCAGGAGGGGGGGCTAATTGAATAAGTACGGTCTTTTACATTACCGCGCGGTCCGGCGGATCAGCCCTGCGTAGAAGGTGATGACTTCCGCGAAATTTTCGATACTGATCCTCTCGTCGATTCCATGCACCCGTGCCATGTCGTCGCTGCCGATGCGGGCGGGGGTGAAGCGGAACACCTGCCTGCTCACCGCGGCGAAATGCCGGGAATCCGTGGCTCCCACCATGAGAAAGGGCGCCACCACCGTGCCGGGAAAGAGTGACATGATGACATCTTTCAGGGCCGCGTATTCCGGGGAACCCGTGTCTGACAGCGGGGACGGTTCGCTTGAATTCTTCCGCGCGGCAATCCCGACCTCCGGATCTTTAATACTATTTCTCACCCGGGTTATTACGCTTTCCTTCGTCTCGCCGGAGAGGATCCGCAGGTTGACCACGGCCCGGACGGAAACCGGACGCAATCAGGCCTTCCACCGCTTCCATGATGCCGATGACACCGTCTTTTACGTCCAGGGACCCGCGTCCCCATACGAAGCCGCCGGCGATGTCACCTGAAAAAGGAGGATGGGTCCAGGCGCCTTCCGTGGCGCGCTCCACCGGTACCACGTCGAGGTGAGCTATGAGAAGTATCGGCTCCGCCTCCGCGTTTTTTCCCTTCCAGGTGTAGAGGAGGCTCAGGCCGTTCACGGTTTCGCGCTTCAGGACACGGTGCGCGTTAGGGTATGTTTTTTTCAGGTAAGCATGGAGGCCAAGGAATGCCTTCCGGTCGATCTTCCCCTGGTCCTGGTGTGATATTGTCTGGAACCTGATGGCCCCGGCAAGATGCCCGGCAGCACGGTCAATGTTCACTTTCATGGAACCCCTGATATTACTGCATCACGCGGTTTTTATTTCATGGAAATAAATATGGTTGATTTTAGCGGGAATCCCTCTATGTTCGGCGCACGCTATCAGCATCGCACATTTCAAATTCATGGAGATGAATGATATGATTAAATTCCTGCTCTGGCTTATTCTCCTGGTCTTCTGCTGGCCCCTGGCAATACTGGCGCTCATCCTCTATCCCGTGGTATGGCTTCTACTTCTTCCCTTCAGGCTGCTTGGCATCGCGGTCGACGGGATCCTGGGACTGGTTAAATCCATATTCATGCTGCCGGCACGGATACTGCGCGGCCCGAAAAAGTTATGATACTGCATGCCGGGCGCAACGCGTCATACCCGGAACGCTTCGCGGTAATTCCCGATATGGGCGGTCTTTATCTGGAGCCATGCAGGGACATCGGCGCCCCCCGACGTTGACGGCTCGATCCGTACAACATCTTCACCCTGATACGATACTCTTCTTGCCTCGGTTGTGAATGAAACATATCCTTTTTTCCCGGTACCCTGATCGCCGGATGATTTACCCGGGATTCCGT
>CAZZHU010000088.1:9789-17458 GCA_964654045.1 uncultured Leptospirales bacterium | reverse complement strand
CGTGTCACCGAGCTTCTTGGGGGTCGCCTCGAACAGGCTGATGCGAAGCTTATACGGCTCGCCCTGCGGGAGATCATCATTAACGCGATCGAGCATGGGAATCTTGGCATCACATTTAAGGAAAAAACGGAAGCGATGATCGCCGATGATTATTTCAGCCTCATACATCGCCGGCAGCAGAATGATGCCTGCCGCGATAAGAAGGTCGCCATCGATTATGCGCTGGAACCCGACAGGATTACCTATCGTATAACCGATGAGGGAAACGGTTTCGACCATGAGGCAGTAATGAAGAAGGGTGCTGAAACCGCCAATGACGGTTTGCTGCCGCACGGGCGGGGCATCCAGATGACTATGCAGATATTCGATGAGATTAGTTATAACATGAGGGGAAACCAGGTGCTCCTGGTTAAATACCTGCGGGTTGGATAACAGCATTTTATCGGGCCGCGGCTGCTACGGCTGATTTGACCGGAATAAAAAACCCCGTTACCAGAACCCCCATGCAGAAAATGAATCCTGTGACAGCCACCGGCCATGAATAATCGATGTACCGCAGTTCAGCGAGGGAATTGGTATATACCGCTAAAAATATTGTCAAGAACGTGAGGAAAAATTTTCCGGTAAGGAGATGGCCGGCGGCGCTATTTTCAGAATAGTACTCTACAGGTATAAAAAACAAGGGCCGAGATAATAGCCGAAGCCGGGATCGTCAGGACCCAGGCCCACAGGATCTGCCCGGCCACGCCCCATCGCACTGCCGTCATGCGCCGGATCGAGCCGACGCCCATGATGGCCCCGGTTATGGTGTGGGTGGTGCTCACCGGTATGCCGAGGAATGACGCCAGGAAGAGCGTGGTTGCGGCGCTTGATTCGGCGCAGAAGCCATCCACCGGCTTGAGCTTCGTAACCTTCTGGCCCATGGTCTTCACGATCCTCCACCCGCCGAACATGGTGCCCATTGCTATGGCAGCGTGACAGGAGAGCACCACCCAGAGCGGAATATGGAACGCGCCCTGAAGCATACCCGAGCTGAAGAGGAGACCGGCGATGATACCCATTGTTTTCTGCGCGTCGTTGCCGCCGTGGCCGAGGCTGTAGAGTGCGGCCGACAGAAGCTGGCCTTTCCTGAAGAGATGGTCTACCTGCCCCGGCGCCTTGTTCCTGAAGGCGCGGTACACGATGGTCCCGATTACCAGACCCAGGAACAGACCGAGGATCGGCGATACGAATATGAAGATCACGGTCTTCATTATCCCCTTCCATACCAGGGCGCTTGTCCCGGCCTTGACCAGGGCCGCGCCGATGAGCCCTCCCATCAGGGCGTGGGATGAACTGGTAGGCAGGCCGATATACCATGTTATGAGATCCCATATAATGGCGCCAGATAGGGTCGCCAGTATTACCTGATTGTCCATAATGGTAATGTCGATTATGCCTTTCCCTATGGTGTTAGCCACATGGAGGCCGAAGAAAAGAAAGGCAATGAAGTTGAAGAAGGCGGCCCAGAGAACTGCATAGCGGGGCGAGAGTACCCTCGTTGAAACAATGGTGGCGATGGAGTTTGCTGAGTCATGAAAGCCGTTGATAAAATCAAAGGCAAGGGCGAGGAAGATCAGAAAAATAATATAAATATCCATTGTGTGTCCTTGGCTTATAGCAGTACTGTAACAATTATACTAATGATTGATTTAAAAAATGATGCGGGCTTTTGCAACAAATTTATTCAAAAAAAACATAAGGAAATTACAGGTTTTGTTGATAAAAAGATACTATTTGCAATGATAATGGGTCATTGCCCGATATGAATAATGATTGATCGCATGATCATGAAGATAACGCATATCCAGATTGTGATCATAGGAGCGGCAAATTCCCAGTTCTTTTTCAGAGTGACCGGATTTTCTTCAGCCTTCCGCCTGCATTCCGTCATCACATCGGGCGGAATCAGCCGGATCGATAGCGCAATCAGCATTGGAATGATGATAAGGTCATCCAGGTGCCCGATGACCGGTATGAAATCCGGGATAAGGTCCACCGGGCTCAGGGCGTAACCGAGGGTGAAGAGGATGACAAGGCGCGGCGAGATTCCTGTCCGGGGATGCCGGCACGCGTAATAGAGGGCTGATAGCTCTATTTTTAAATCCGCCGCTTTCTGTTTTAATGAAGATATGAGAGACATGGGAGAAGGATATTGTGATTCTGGAATATGTCAAATATACTTTCGAGTTATCTGGCATATGTTTTTTTTCACCAGCACTCCATGCTCACCCTTCTTGTAAGACCTCACCCGCCTCCGGCGCGCCCTCTCCTTTAAAAGGAGAGGGCTTCTGCGATAAAACAATTATTCAGGATCCCCCTCTCCATTTGATGGAGAGGGGGACTGAGGGGGTGAGGTTATTTCAAGGAGAGGGGGTCGGGGGGTGAGGTCGGATAAATATCAAACGTTTATTGACAAATAAACATGGAAATAGTAAAGTGTAAAAAAATCGCGATTAGACCATATATGAAACTATTGCCTTCCCTATTCAGGAAAAAGTACCCCATTATCGTGCCGCAAACCCGGCATACCATGTCCCGAAAGCTCGTGGAGCGAAACGTGCTTGATATCATGCATCGCCTGAAGAGCAACGGCTTCGATGCGTTCCTGGTGGGGGGGTGCCTGCGCGATATCCTTCTCAATAAGAAACCAAAGGATTTCGACATCGTCACCAATGCCCGGCCGCAGCAGATCAAACGCCTGTTCCGGCGCTGCTTCCTGATCGGGAGGCGTTTCCGCCTCGCCCATGTATACATCAGCCACGACCGTTTCGTGGAGGTGGCAACCTTCCGAGCCGCGGTCGATCCGGAAGAGGTCGCCGGCGAGGGCCGCTTCGCGGCCAACAACGTGTACGGCACCATCGAGGATGATGCGCTCCGCCGTGATTTCACCGTGAACGGACTTTATTACGACAGCACTGACGGCTCGATCCACGATTACTGCGGGGGGATGGAGGACCTGAAGAAAAAGACGATCCGCTCCATCGGTGATCCGGTGAAACGTTTCGCGGAAGACCCGGTGCGGATCATACGGGCGGCGCGCTTCTGCGCCCAGCTCGGGTTCACCCTGTCGCGCAATGACTTCAAGGCGGCCATCGCCAGCGCGCACCTCATCAACCAGGCCAACGCCCACCGCATGCTCGAGGAGCTGTACAAGATCCTCCGGTGCGGCGCGTCCGCCGGGACGATCGAAAACCTCAAGAATTTCAGGATACTCCGGCACTGGCTCCCGGAGCTCGATCCGGACAGGCGCCGCGGACTTCTGCCGCGCCTGTCCGCCATTGACCGGCGCCGCGCGGACGGCGAAGAGATTCCCGTCGCGATTCTCCTGACGGCCCTTCTCTATGACCTCTTTGAGGAGGCCATGGGGGAGCGGCGCGGGTTCCAGGACGTCTTCACCATGATGCACCAGCGGTTTAACGAACTGGTGACGAGGCTCAGGATACCGCGCCGCGAATGGGACGCCATCAGCAACCTGGTGGCGCGCCAGTCGAGCTTTACCCGTCCCGTGAGCGGCCCCAAGGGAAAAAATTTCGAGAAGCGCTTCGTGCGGAACGCACATTTTCCGAACGCGCTCCTGTTTTTCGAGATTAATGCCGAGGGCGCCGGGAAATACCAGGAGGAGCTGAAATACTGGAAAGAGCGCGCCGCAGGGATTTTCCGCGAGGAAGGCATTCGTCCCCCGGGGGGGGGCGAACAGCGCCGGGAGGGCGGGACCCCGCACCGCGGGAGAGGCGCCAGCCGCAGGAGGAACAGGCGGCCTCACAAGCCGGCGGGTCCGGCGCAACCGGCTGGAGAGGCCTGATGCTCCGATTCCGCACGGGCGAAATCAGTTTCCACGGCTCCCCGCCCCGGGACGCCGCTACCGCTGCATGATCTTGATGAACCTGTCGAACCTGCTTTTCTCCTGGGCGACCTTGATTCCCATCTCCGTGATCGTGGCGGGGAGGGCGGGAATCGATTTACGCTCCAGTAATTCAATCGCTTCCGCCGGGCAGCCGGTGACGCAGAGACCGCAGCCGATGCATTCCGCGGCGTTGACAGCGGCGATTCCATCCTTCATCTCTATGGCCTTGACGGGGCAGCGCTCGTCCGCGCATATGCCGCAGCCGGTGCAGTCACCGCTCCTGACCCGGGCCTCGAAGCGGCTCGGCTCGAAGGCGTGGGGATGCCTGAGCTGTGTCCTTCCGCGGAGTACCGTGCAGCAGCAGGGGCAGCAGTTGCAGATCAGGTTTGCCTTTTCCGCGCTGTTGTTGCTGGTGTGGACCAGGCCTGCCTTTTCCGAGCGGGCAAGGACATCCATTCCTTCTTCCCGTGTTATGTGCCGGGCAAAGCCGCGCTCGACGAGAAACTCTCCGGCCCCGTCAAAGATGAGGCACACATCCTTCGGCTTGTCGCACTTGCCCACGCTCGTCCGGCAGGCGCAGTTTGCCAGGGCGATGTAGCCGGCGCTCTCTATGAAATGCTTGACTTCTTCGTAGGGATGGACCCGGTTTTCGGCCTTCAATGATTTTTCCACCGCGACGACCCGCATGAGGGGCGTCGGGTTCCCGGAGAAGGACGCGCCCAGGGCCTCGTGGTGGTACTCCTCCCAGAGCTCGCCCAGGCGCCTGTACATCGGCGAGCTGTCGCTTTTCATGAAGGGGAACTCGAACACGCCGGGGATGAGGGGCACCAGGCCGTAGAGCTTTTTATCGTTCTTGTTTTTCGAAAAGATGATCCCCTTGTTTGCCATCGACTCGAGCAGTTTTTCGGTTTCTGGTACCGGCCGTGAAACTGCGGCCGCGATTTTATCCGTGCCCCACGCCTTGAAGCTCATGGCTGCAGCAATGGCCGCCTCTTCGGGGGTGAAGAGTATTTTAAGAATTTCGATGATGGACTTCGCTTTCGGTGCAGTCGTTGGATGTGAATCGAGCACGTCCCTGAGTTGTTCGTAGACTTCCATGTAAATCCTCCTGTTGATTCTTTATTTCATGGCTTGAAAAAACACCCGAATAACATATCCTTGAAAACAACCAGCGGCTCGACGCTCTTCGACAGCTTCATGTCGATGAGGGCGCCTTCCCATCCATTCAGGATGAAAGTGGCAAGATTTCCCGGGTCCAGGCTCCTGTCGATCTGGTCCTGCTTCTTCGCTTCCTCGATGCAGGTTTGAATGGCTGCTTTCATTTTCAAATAAGCTTCTTTCAGTTTTTCCCTGAGCGGTTCTGAGAGGTCACTCATTTCCTGTGACAGGTTGCCGATGGGACAGCCGCTGGAAAAGCGGGTACCTGCATAAAATTTACAGCTGTCCTCGAAAAAGCGCCGCAGCCTTTCCATCGGGGCACGGCCTGTGTCTTCCAGGTACTTGCTGAACATGGAGGAAATGAATTCGCTGTAATGGTCAACCAGGGCCTGGCCGAAATCCTCCTTGCTTTTGAAGTAAAAGTAAAAAGAGCCCCTGGGCACGGATGAGGCATCAAGGATTTCCTGGATACCCGTGTTCACGAATCCCCTGGCATGGACAAGTTTTGCGCCGTTATTGAGGATTAGTTGCCTGGTGTCTTTTCTCGCCATATTTTTTCCTTTATTGAATTCATAGTAGACCGGTCGTCTATATATGTCAAGTGTTATTTTTTGCCCGATAGTTATCGGTAAAATTTACATGAATTCACTCCACTCTCCAGGTCTAAACTGATTGTTATCGGTAAGATACTATTTTTTACTCTGACCCCGGCATTATACCAGGAAACATTCTTGACATTTATTTACTAATTAAATGAATGTTCAGTTAATAAGAATATATGATATTCCCATTATCCAGAAGATGAAGCAGGTACAGCCATGAACAATCTTCCCAATCTATTCAATCCATATAAAATCAACAACCTGGAACTGCAGAACCGAGTTGTCATGCCTGCCATGGGCACCGGTTATGGAGGAAAGGACAGCACGGTCACAGACCAGCTCGTTGCGTACCTTGAAAGAAGGGCACAGGGCGGTGTCGGGCTTATCATAACAGAGGAATGCGCGATTGATCCCCGCGGTAAAAACATGGGCCGTGAAATAGGCGTATGGGACGATGCCTTCATCCCGGGGCTGCGGCGTATCGCCGACAGCCTCCACCGTCACGGCTCCAGGGTGGCGCTCCAGATCCATCATGCCGGCCGTGAAACGATTGAAGCTGTTACCGGCGCCAAACCCGAGGCGCCCTCCGAACTGCCGAGCCTCATCTATAACCAGCCGACTGAATCGATGTCCATTGACCGCGTCAAAGAGATCGTGAACGCCTATGCCATGGGGGCCTTGCGGGCGAAGAAGGCGGGTATGGACGCGGTGGAGATACACGGCGCCCACGGCTACCTGGTGCACCAGTTCTTATCGCCATTTTCAAATAAACGGACGGATGCGTACGGAGGCTCCGATGAAAACCGGGCGCGCTTCTATATCGAGATACTGGAGGCGGTCCGGGAAAAAGTGGGCGCGGATTTTCCGGTCATAGCCAGGCTCTCGGCCGAGGAGTGCATCAAGGGCGGCTTCGACCTGGAATTCACGAAGTGGCTTGCGCCGCGCCTGGTGGAGGCGGGAGCGAGCGCGCTGCACGTGTCGGTGGGGGTCTATACCACGCCGGGCCTTCTCACCATCGCCGCATCGGACACGCCGGAAGGGTTCAACCTGTTCCGCGCCCGGGAGATCAGGCAGGTTGTGAAGGTCCCCGTCATCGGCGTGGGAAGGATCATCGATCCCCGCATGGCCGACGAGGCGATAGCGCGGGGCGACGCCGACCTCATCAGCATGGGGCGGCAGCTCCTTGCCGACCCGGAGGTCCTCATCAAGGCGAGGGAGGGCAGATGGGATGACGTGCGCTGGTGCCTGGGGTGCAACCAGGGCTGTATCGAGCGCCTCAGCTTCGAGTTCAGGCCCACTACCTGCTCCATCAACCCCGAATGCGGCAGGGAGCATGAGGACATATACAAAAAGACCGATGCGAGAAAAAAGGTCTGGGTCATCGGCGGGGGGCCGGCGGGCCTTTCAGCCGCCCTGGCCGCGGCGCGGCGGGGCCACGCGGTGTCACTCTTCGAGCGTGAAGCCGTTTTCGGCGGGCAGCTGGTGTCCGCGAGCAGGCCTCCCCACAAGGAGGGTTTCTACCGCTGGGTGGAATGGATCGTGCGCCGGCTGAAACAGCTGGGCGTCGCCATGCATGAGTCGGCTGCCGTGACGGAAACTATGCTGGCGGACAACAGGCCCGATGCGGCCGTGCTGTCCGCCGGAGCGGTCCCGGTAACGCCGCCCATCAGGGGCATTGACGGTACAAATGTCCTCGATGCTCGGGATGTGCTCACGGGAAAGGTTCCGCTGAAGGGCCCCGCCGTTATCCTGGGCGGCGGGTATGTCGGCATGGAGACGGCGGATTTCTGCATCGAGCGCGGCATCGGCGTCACGGTCATTGAAGTGGCAAAGTTCCCGCCGGTAAGCTCCTTCCCGGCCCACGGCTACTGGCTGCACCGGCGCCTCAAGAAAAGCGGCGGCGCCCTTATGCTGAACAGCAGGATAACCGCCATTGAAGAGGATGCCGTTATCGTGGAACAGGACGGGAAGGAGACGCGGGTCGGTCCCGCAGCCGCGATCATCAAGGCCTTCGGGTCTGTGC
>CAZZHU010000088.1:8533-9779 GCA_964654045.1 uncultured Leptospirales bacterium | reverse complement strand
CATCCCGTACGTGGAAGCCGGCGATGTGATAAAGCCGCGGCGCCTCATCGAGGCGGTCCATGAGGGGGACGCGGCAGGGATATCGATATGACGGCGCGGACGACATGGAATATCCGGGGATCGGTATGGGCCGCATCACTTTCTTGAGGGATTGACAGCGTGGATACGATAAAAAAAAGACAGAACGCCGAGGTGAGGAAACCGGACATTGTCAGGAATTTCTACCAGGTGATTCTTGAAGAGGGAGTTGAAGGGGCCTCGATCGGGAAGGTGGCGAAGCGGATGAACATCCATCCCAGCCTGATCATTCATTACTTTCAGAACAAGGAAAACCTGATCATCGCCCTGGTTGATTTCATCATCCGCAGGGCGGGCGAAATCTACCGGGAGCTGATCGTTGAATCAGGCGATCCCGGCAGGCGCCTGCGGAACCTGGTGGAAATATTCTACAGCGAAGCCTGGTACGGCATGTCCGACATAAGCGGGGACTTCGCCATACTCTCCATGAGCGGCCGGGAACCGCTCATACACTCGAGAATAAAAGAAATGTATGCCATCCTAAAAAAACTTATCGCGGAAGAGCTCCGGAAGATAAACGACGCCGGGGCCATTCCGCTCCGGGACCCGGGACGCGCGGCGGATATTATTATTTCGATGTACGAGGGATACCGGCATTTCAAGCATTTCTATATTGCCGATGACGAGGCGGATGGGTTCCGTGAGGACATGATTGAAGCGACCATGGCGGCGCTTTCAAAATAGATATAATAAAAGTATCAATGGGAGGAGTCTGGTATGGCAGAACGATTTTTCAGCGAACGGAATCTCGCATTCACCCTGTTTGACGTGCATGACATCGAATCATTGCTCGGGGCGGAACGTTTCAGCGATTACACGAGGGAAAGCGTTGACATGATACTCGGAACGGCGAAGAAGATCGCCGCCGGGCACATGTTCCCGGTCTTTTCCGAGATGGACAAGAACCCGCCTGAGTATATCGACGGCACCATCCGGGTTAATCCAAAAGTGAAAGAGTTCCTGGCGATGGCCGGCGAGGGCGGATGGATCAGCGCAATTTTTCCCTATGATAAGGGGGGCCAGCAGATGCCGGTCTCGGTGTTTAACGCGTGCCAGTTCATATTCGCCGCGGCCAACTATTCCCTGAGCGTGTATCCGGGCCTCACCACGGGAGCGGTGAATCTCATACTCACCTTCGGATCGAAGGAACTGCAGGAGGCCTACTCCG
>CAZZHU010000088.1:0-8523 GCA_964654045.1 uncultured Leptospirales bacterium | reverse complement strand
GCGGATGATCGAGGGTAAGTGGCAGGGCACCATGGCCCTCACCGAGCCGGAGGCGGGAAGCTCCCTCGGCGACGTGCGCACCATGGCCGAGCCGACTGACAGGGGATATTACCTGATCAGGGGGCAGAAGACATTCATATCCGCCGGGGACCATGACATGGCCGAAAACATCGTCCACCTGATGCTGGCCCGCATCAAGGGTTCCCCGACCGGCGTCAAGGGGCTCTCGCTCTTTGTCGTGCCCAAGTATCGTCCCGGCGTCTCGGGGAAGCTTGAGTTCAACGATGTCTGCTGCGCCGGCTGCTACCACAAGATGGGCTACCGGGGCGCGCCGATCGCCCAGCTCAGCATGGGCGAGAGCGACGACTGCCGCGGATGGCTGGTAGGCGAGGCGAACAGGGGCCTGTCGTACATGTTCCAGATGATGAATGAAGCCAGGATCAATGTGGGCCTGGGGGCCGCGGGAATAGCGTCCGCCGCGTACTGCGCGTCACTGGAGTACGCGCGCGAACGGCTCCAGGGCAGGAGCGTGAGCGAGAAGGACCCGGTGAAGCCGCAGATCCCCATTATTGAACATGCCGATGTAAAGCGCATGCTGCTGCAGCAGCGGGCCATCATTGAAGGAGCCCTGTCCCTGATTGTGTACGCGGGAAAGCTCGTTGATTGCGCGGGCTCGGCCGCCGGGGAGGAAAAAGAGCGGTATGAGCTCCTCCTCGATTTCATCACGCCCATGGTGAAGACCTATCCTTCCGAGATGGGGATCATTTCGACCAGCCTGGCCATCCAGTGTCTGGGCGGGTACGGCTACAGTGACGAGTTCCCGGTGGAGCAGTACCTGCGCGACGTCCGCATCCATCCCATCCACGAGGGCACCACGGGTATCCAGGGCATGGATCTCCTCGGCAGGAAAGTGACCATGCACAAGGGGAAGGCGGCGGGAATTTACCTGGAAGAGGTGGAAAAGGCGATCGCGGCCGCCCGGGCCATGGGCCAACTGAAGCCCTATGCTGAAAAGCTGAAGGCAGCCCTTGTTTTATTGAAGCAGGTGACAGGCGCGCTCCTGGGTATTGCCGCGAAGGGTGAGATCGAGCGGTTCCTCGCGGACGCGACGCTCTACCTTGAAATGTCCGGAATCATCTGCGTCGCCTGGCAATGGCTCCTGCAGGGGATGGCGGCGCAGGGCGCCCTCGGCGGGGCGGCGCAGGAAGAGCGGGATTTCCTCGAGGGGAAGATCTTCACGATGAAGTTTTTCTTTGAATACGAACTGCCTAAAATCGAAGGGCTCCGGACCAGGCTCATGAGCCCGGACGCGATAACCGTGGCGATGAATTCCCGTCATTTTACGGATTGAATGCATGAGGCGGTGCGCCTGCAAACTGATTGCGGCAGGGAGGCGCTGAGGAATAAATGACGATTAACGGAAGCTTTAATCCGCCCCGGTATCTCAGGAACCCGATGGTGCAGACGGTCCTGAACAGCTCCGGCCTACGGACCTTTGGGAAAAACCAGATGGCGAACGCAGCCGAGGAGGTGATCCTCGACCTGGAGGGGACAAGGCTCCAGGGCTTCCTGTCGCGGCAGAAGGGCCGGGAGCCGAAGGGACTCGTCATTCTCTTCCACGGCTGGGAAGGAAGCGCCGGATCAGCCTACATCCTGCACACCGGGAAATTCCTGTACGGCCACGGCTTTAATGTGTTCAGGCTCAACTTCCGAGATCATGGCGACACGCACCACCTCAACAGCGGCCTTTTCATGGGGACCCTTTTCGATGAAGTCTATGGGGCCGTAAAGGTAGTGGCGGCAATGGCGGGGAATATGCCGGTCTTTGTCGCAGGATTCTCCATGGGCGCCAATTTCGCGGTCAGGGTCGCTGCCCGCTTCGGCGGGGATCCCATCGGCAATCTCGGCGGAGTGGTGGCGGTCAATCCGCCCCTGGACCCCATGAAGGCGACAGTCAATATCGACCGGATCGGTCCGGTGAAGGCATATTTCATCAGGAAATGGAAAAAATCCTTGAAGCGGAAGCAGGAGCTCTTCCCCGGCCGGTATGATTTCAGCGATATCCTGAACATGAACACCTGCATGGAGATGACCGAGGCCCTGATCCCGCGCCTTTCGGATTATACCGGCGCCGCCGACTACTTCCGGGGATACACCCTCACCGGCGAGCTCTTCAGCAGGGTCGGGGCGCCCCTCATGGTTATAACCGCGGTCGATGACCCGATCATCCCGGCGGAGGATTTTTCCCGCATCGAGCCCGGCGGGAACACGACCCTCATCATGCAGGAGTACGGGGGCCACTGCGGATATATCGAGGGACTGTCCCTCCGTTCATGGTACCAGGGAAAAATGCTCGAATATTTTTGCTAATTCTTTACTTCCCCCAGCGACTCAAGGGCTTCATGGAGCTCTTTCTGGTGACGCCTGCTCTCGAAGCGGCTCATGAGGCTGTAGGCGCAGGGAACCACGAAGAGCGTGAGCAGGGCTGACAGGAACACGCCGCCGATGACCACAATACCCATGGGCCGCGTCGTTTCGGATCCTGGACCGAGGGACATGGCCGGCGGCAACGCTGCGGCTATCGTCGCGATGGACGTCATCAGAATGGGGCGGAGCCGCAGGGGGCACGCGTCAGCAAGGGCCTCGTGCACCCCCATGCCGGCCACGCGGCGGTTGTTGGTGAAGTCGACGAGCATGATGGAATTCTTCTTCACGATGCCCATCAGGAGGAGCAGGCCGATCATGCTGTAGATGTTCAGGGATATGCCGGTGAGGCGCATGGCGATGAAGGCGCCGCTGGCGCTGAAGGGCAGCGCGAGAAGGATGATGATCGGGTGCAGGAAGCTGTTGTACTGCGACCCGAGGATCATATAGGCCACCACGATCCCCAGGATAAGCGCGAAGATCAGGCTCTCGAAGGATTCCTTGAACGTCTCCGAGCTTCCCGAAAAGGTGATGTGATACCCGCCCGGGAGGACCTCCTTCGCCGTCTTTTCAATGAAACTCATAATATCGGACTGTGACTTTTCCGGGCCGATATTGGCGAAGATGTTGATGGCCCGCTCGCGGTTGTACCGCGTTATGGTCAGGTACGACGGTTTCTCCGCGATATGGACGACGCTGGAGAGGGGGACCATCTCGCCGTGGATGTTCCGCACCTTGATGCGGCTGATGTCGCCCGGCGCGCGGTTGTACCGGTCGAGGAGCTTGATACGGACGTCGTCGCGCCTCCCCGACTCCCCGGTGTATTTCGCGACGCGGAGGCTTCCAACGGCGGCGCTGATGGTATTGGCTATGTTCGTTATGGTGACGCCGCGGTCCCGGGCGCGCTCCCGGTCAGGCGTCACCCGTATCTCCGGCATACCGAGCTGGTAGTCGGAATCGACATCGGTGACCAGGCCCGATTTTTCGAGGCGGTCCATCATCGTGTTGCTGTACCCCGCGAGCTTGTCCCAGTCGGGCCCCTGCACGGAAAACTGTATCGGGAAGCCCCGCTTGGCGGTGAAGCCTCCCTGCGACGGGTCCATCATGGTCGCGGCGGAAATTCCCGGTATCTTTTTGATCTTTTCCCGGATGAAGCCCATGAATTCCTGCTGGGTCGGGCGCTTCTTGAAGGGAGCTGCAAAAGGGCGCTCCTTGTAGTCTTTCAGGGTTATGAAGACCGTGCCCTGGTTGACGAGGCCCCCCTGGAAACCGCCGATGTTGCCGAAGTACTTCTCCACTTCCGGACGCGCCCGCAGCAGGGCTTCTATCTTTCTGAAGACCGAATCGGTATGCTCCAGCGATGAGCCGAGGGGCGTCCTGATGTTGGCCATGAATATGCCCTGGTCCTGGGACGGCACGAATTCCTTGCGCATGCCCGGAAGAAGCAGCAGGGACGCGAAAAAGATGACGAATGCCGAGCCGAGCACCTTCCAGCGGTTGTCCAGGCACCAGTGGAGGGCATCCCGGTACTTGGAGGAAATAAATTCCATGAAAGTATCCATAATGATTGCAAGCCTGGTTTCTTTTCCTGTCTGCAGCATCTGGGAACAGCGCATCGGCGCCAGGGTGAGGGCCTCCAGGAGGGAGAGAATGACCGCTACGGATATGGTGACGCCGAACTGGAAGAAGAATTTCCCGATGATGCCCTTCATGAACACGACCGGGATGAATATGGCCAGGATGGCCAGGGAGGCGGCCACTGCCGCGGAGGTGATCTCCCGGGCGCCCACGATGGCGGCCTTGACCCTGCTCATGCCCCCTTCGAAGTAACGGACGATGTTTTCCATTACCATGATGGCGTCGTCCACGACGATGCCGATTACCAGGGAGAGGCCCAGGAGAGTGAAGGTGTTGAGGGTGAAACCCAGAAAATAGAGCACGATAAAGGACCCGACGAGGGACGTGGGGATGGCAAGTATGACGTTTAACGCCGAGCTCCAGGAGCCGAGGAAGAGCCAGCACACGATCGAAGTCAGGATGACCGACATCGTCAGGGTGAAAATGAGCTCGTTGGTGGAGTCCTCGATGAACTTGGTTCTGTCGAAGGAAATGTTCATCTTCATGTTTTTCGGGATCATCCCCGTGGCGTTGAGGCTCCGGATCTTCTCCTTCGCCTTGCGCGCGACGGCCACGGCGTTGGACCCCCGCTGCTTGATGATGCCCAGCCCGATTGCCGGGACGCCGTTGAATCGCGATATCCTCCTGACATCGGCTGTGCCCTCTTCGACGGCGGCCACGGCGCCGAGGCGTATCGGTTTCCAGATCGGCTCGCCGCCGCGGCGGGTGATGATGAGCCTCTTGAATTCTTCGGGGGTGCCTGCCTCCGAGAGGACCCGCACGTTGGCTTCCTTGGGGCCGCTGTCAATGTACCCTGAAGGGGTAAGGGTGTGCTGGCTTGTGATGGTGGCGATGATATCGTCCACGGTGATCTCCTGCCCTGCCATCCGGTCCGTATTGAGCCAGATCCGCATGTTGGGGTCCACGTATCCGCCCATGCGCACGTCGCCCACGCCCTCGATGGTGGTGATGGCGTCCTTGAGGCGGTCCCGCATAAAGAGCACCTTTTCCCTGGTCGATGCTGTTCCGCTCAGGGAGGTGAACATGATCGGGCTGTCCTCCGGGTTCGACTTGGTGACGATGGGGGTGTCGATGTCCGAGGGGAGGTTTCTCTGCGCCTGGAGTATCTTGGTCTGCACCTCCTGCAGGGCCGTGTCCACGTCGCGGCTCAGCTCGAACTCGATCGTGATGTTCGTCAGGCCTTCCATGGATGTCGAGCTGATGTTCCTGATCCCCTCGATGGTCATGACGGAGTCCTCGATCACGTCGGCGATGGAGGTCTCCATGGTCTCGGGAGCGGCGCCCACCCAGGTGACCGTAACGGTGAGAACGGGAAAATCCACGTCGGGCATCTGGCTGATCCCCATGCGGCTGAAGCCGATGGCCCCGAATATGATGAGGCCGAACATGAGGATCCAGGCGAAGACCGTGTTTTTTATGGATATGTCTGAGAGTGTCATGTCGTTAGCTTCATTTCCGCACTGTCCCGATTTTGTTTCATTAAGTATAAAAAAGGTCGGTATTTGCAATTATAATTATGGTTTTCATGAAAAAAATACCACCCAAATTTCTGCAGCCGGCGGTTCACGGCATGGGTGAAGCCGATGATTTTAGGAAAGTGTTGACGAACATGCGGCATTATCTGTAATTTGTTTGTGATATCATTCGGGAGGCTCCATCGTGATACGGATAATAATTGCCGATGATCATATCATCATACGGGCCGGGATAAAGCAGCTGATCGAAGGCGCTCACGATATGAAAGTCGTCGGCGAGGCTTCTGACGGACAGCGCCTCATTGAGGAGCTGAAAAAGAATACGTATGATATCGTCATCCTGGATATTTCGATGCCGGGCAGAAACGGCATTGAGATCATAAAGCAGATCCGGGCGGCTGGCGACAGGATCCCGATTCTCGTGTTAAGCTATTATCCCGAGGACCAGTTCGCCATTCGGGTACTGAGAGCGGGCGCCAACGGCTACATGAATAAGGACGTGGAGCCCGAGATCATGGTAGAGGCGATTTACAAGGTGGCCCGGGGCGGCACCTACGTGAGCCCTCCAATAGCGGAAAAAATAGCGGGTACCATCAACATGACGGTGGAGCCTTGCCCTCACGAAACGCTGACCGACAGGGAGTTCGAAGTGTTTCTCAAGATCGGGGGCGGGAAATCCGTGTCGGATATCGCGAGCGAATTGTTCCTCAGCGTGAAAACCGTAAGCACCTACAGGACAAGAATTCTTGAAAAAATGAACCTGAAGAATAACGCGGAAATCACGTACTATGCCCTCAACAACGACCTGATTAAAAGAGTATAGCCGGCAATGTAAACAGGCAGTTTTGGCTGCCATGAAAATAGAATCCCCGGGCTTACAGTGCCCGGGGATTCCTGGTTTTGACTTCTATATCGCCTTTTCTAGCTTAACCGCGCAGGCCTTGTATTCCGCGGTTTTGGTCTCGGGATCGAACACATTGTTGGTGAGCCAGTTTGCGTTTCCTTCACGGAAATGGAAGGCCATCCAGACGAGTCCCGGAGGAACCTCGCCGGTCACCCGGGCCCTGACCTTCACCGATCCGCGGCGCGAGCTGACGATGACATACTCATTATCAGCCACACCGAGCTTGATCGCGTCGGAGGGGGAAATGTCGGCGGTTTCCTCCGACAGGATCTGGTCGAGTCCTGAACGTCCGGTTTGCGTCCTGGAATGGTAATGGAACAGACGGCGTCCCGTGCTGAGCACAAAGGGATATTCGCCATCAGCAACCTCTGCCGGCGGAGTCCATTCAATTCCTTTAAATTGGCCCTTTCCGCGGGTGAATTTGCCCTCCCGGTGCAGGAATTTTGTTCCGGGATGATCTTCGTCCGGGCAGGGCCACTGAAGTCCGTCATTCTCCAGTCTACGGTACTTGATGCCGGCAAATGCTGGTGCAAGGACCGCCTGCTCATTATCCCATATCTCCCCGGCGCTGGTGGATTTCCAGTCATGTCCCAGCCTTCTGGCTATTTCCCTGAATATCCACCAGTTCGGCCTGGCCTGTCCCGGAGCGTCCTTTATTTTACGCACCCGGTTTACCCGGCGTTCGCTGCTTGTAAAGGTCCCGTCATCCTCGCACCACGCGGCGGAGGGGAATATAACATGGGCAAAACGGGTTGTTTCCGTATGGAATATATCATTGCATACGATGAATTCCGCGGATTTAAGCTCATGCTCCACGTGAGTTATATTCGGGTCCGTGTTCGCAAGGTTCTCCCCGAAGATATAGAAGGCCCTGACCTTTTTAGAAGGGAGCGCCGCCATCATGTCGGGAATCATGAGACCAGGTTTATCGGGCAGGCTCTTTACACCCCATGCCTTCATGAATTTTTCGCGGTTTGCCGGATCCGTCACGGCCTGATACCCGGGAAACACGTTCGGCAGCGCTCCCATGTCGCAGGCGCCCTGGACATTGTTCTGGCCGCGGAGAGGATTGACCCCGGCATTCTCCATTCCAAGATTCCCGAGAAGCATCTGGAGGTTGGCTGTCGACATCACATTGTTTTTGCCGCATGTGTGTTCCGTGATCCCGAGAGTGTAGCACAGCATGCCGGGTTTGGTCGCCGCCATTGTGCGGGCTATCTTTTGCATTGTTACTGCGGATACCCCTGAAATTTCAGATGCCTTCTCGGGCGGGTATCCCATGACGGTGGCTTTAAGCTCCTCGAAGTTTTCGCAGTTTTCCTCGACAAATTCTTTATCATAAAGATTCTCATTTATCAGAATATTCATGATGCCGTTGAGGAAGGCCACGTCGGAACCGACTTTAATCTGCGCGAATATGTCCGCTTTTTCCGCAAGGGCGTGTCTTCTCGGATCCACAACGATGAGCTTCGCGCCGTTTTTCCGGGCTCGCTTGGCGAAATATGAGGCGACGGGATGCGCCTGCGTCATGTTTGTTCCGATAAGGAACAGCAGTTTCGCGTTTTCAAATTCTCCAAAGGAGTTGGTCATTGCACCGGAACCGAAGGAAGTTGCCAGACCGGCAACTGTCGGAGCGTGTCAAGTTCGTGCACAGTGATCGATATTGTTGGTGCCTATCGCCGCCCTGAAGAGTTTCTGCATCGCGTAGGAATCCTCATTGATGCTCCGCGCGCAGCTTACGCCGGCGATCGCATCGGGTCCCGATTCCTTGATTATCTGTTTGAACTTGCTGGCCACAAGGTCGAGGGCCTCGTCCCAGCTTGCTTCGCGGAATCCGTTCTTTTCCCTTATGAGCGGAGTCGTAAGCCTGTCCCCGGAATAGATAAAATCATATCCGTAACGTCCCTTGACGCAGAGATGGCCTTTGTTCGGTTCGGCCCCTTCAACACCGGTAACGCGGATGATCTGGTCGCCCTTGACGTGCAGTTCGAGCTGGCAGCCGACGCCGCAGTAGGGGCAGGTAGTACGGACCGCGTGAGTCTCCCATCTGAGGGCCTTTCTCATGGCTTTCTTCTCGGTGAG
>CAZZHU010000087.1:0-17461 GCA_964654045.1 uncultured Leptospirales bacterium | reverse complement strand
CGTCAAAAGACGAAATCGGCGAGCTGGGGACATGGATAAACACCTTTATCAACGACATACATGACATCATCGCGCAGGTTTCAGCCAATGCCACGCACCTGGCCCAGACCGTTGAACAGATATCGAGCGGGAACCAGAACCTCTCGCAGCGCACCTCGGAGCAGGCATCGGCACTCGAAGAGATCGCCACCATCATAGAGGAGAACGTGGCGACCATCAAGCAGAACTCCGAGAACTCGGAAGACGCGAACAAGAAGGCGGAAGAAGCGGCCAAGGTGGTCCAGGAGGCCAAAGACCTGTCGCTGAAGTCGATCCAGCTGGCCGAATCAGGCGGCACGGTCGTTTCCAAGGCCGTCGATTCGATCAACGAAGTGAACAAGTCGAGCAAGAAGATTGCGGAGATACTGAAGGTCATCAACGATATCGCGTTCCAGACGAACCTGCTTGCCCTGAACGCGGCGGTTGAGGCCGCGCGGGCCGGAGACCAGGGCCGGGGCTTTGCGGTGGTTGCCGGCGAGGTCCGCAACCTGGCGCAGCGGTCCGCCGGCGCCGCCAACGAGATCAGCGACATGATCACCGATTCCATCAACAAGGTGGAGCTCGGCACCGACCTGGTTTCGAAGAGCGGCGAGTCGCTGGTCAGCATCATAGAATCGGCCAAGATGAACGGCGAGGCGCTGGAACGCATCATAGCCGGCGTCGGCATGGTGGGACAGCTAATTTCGGAAATCGCGGCAGCGGGCGTTGAGCAGCGGCAGGGGATCGAACAGATCAATACGGCCATAACCGAAATTGACGCGACGACGCAGAAGAACGCGTCGCTGGTGGAGGAGACCGCGTCAGCGAGCGAAATGCTGGTGAACCAGGCGATGGACCTGATGAAACTGGTGCAGAAATTCAGGATCAACGAAGACTCCGGCAGAATCGCAACCGCGGAGCAGCAGCATGAACAGCACATTGAAAACCTGAAGCACATGGATGAAAAGGGATCGTCCGCCCATCCCGGCGGAAACGGCAACGGCAGGAAACGCGCGGCCTTGGAACATGCGGCGATCGCGCATGCGGATAAAAAACCGATCAGCGAGATCATGAAGAAGGAAGGCTTCAGCGAGTTTTAGCGTACATGCCTTGCCAACACTCTGAACAAGACTCTTTTGACCTCACCCCGAAGTCCCCTCTCCATCAAATGGAGATGGGGAACTTATAGACTAATGAATCGTAGCCCTCTCCCTGTGGGAGAGGGCGCGCCGGAGGCGGGGTGAGGTTTAATAAAATAAAAAATTTTTATTTACAAAAATCCTTCTCTATATACCATTTCCATCCATTCGGGCTGTATTTTGTCCAATTTACATCTTCCTTATAATTTATTGGTATAGAAAGCTGCGGTCAGATGTCGAAAAGAATCTTAGAACGTCTGATTATCAGCAGGAATCAGATCATGGGATTAAACAGTAACCCGGTATGAAAAAAGAACTGAAAGTCATCAAAAAAAAGAAGCACATCATCGAAGCGCTGAAGCGGTGCCTCGAACAGGATGTGTATTCACAGGTTTCCCTCGAGGACGTGGCCAAGGAAGCCGGGTTTTCCAAAGGTGGGCTCCGGCACTACTTCCCCACCAGGGAGGAGCTCTACGTGGCCCTCATCGAGAACTTTTTCAACCAGATACAGCGTGACCAGATCGGCGTCGTCCAGGGGCTTGACCTGGATAAAAACGACAAGGCGCTGATAACGACGCTTTTCGGGATAGAGAAGTTCCTCCTCGACAAGAAAAACATGCGGATACTGATCAACATCATTCTCTACGGCTTCGAGGACGATAAGATCCGCGAGATAATCAAGAAATTCATCAGGAACCACCTGAACCTCTATTCCACCACCATCAGGGATCTGAAGAGCGGCATGGAGGTGCAGGAATCGGAGGCGCAGTTCATCGGCAGGATTACCCAGGTCATTCTTCTCTTCGCCGGGATCCTGGAATACATTGACCCCATCAGCGTAGACACCCCGAAGCTTATCGAATTTATCCTGACACTATACAAGCATGACTAGAAGAATAGCGGTCCGGGGAGGCATGCGGATTATTTAGCGGTCGGATCTGATCTTTTGTATAATGTTCGACAGTATCAGCCTGTCTTCCGGGGAGATAACATCGATCTCGACGCCTCCCCTGAAAATCATTTCACCATCTTCGAGGCGGACCGTATTCCATATGTTTTTCACCGCAACCATGATCTTTACGTCGCCGAAATCGACGGTTATCATGTAATTTTCCATCGATTTAATTTTTTCAACAAGGGCCCCGGTAATGTACGGAATCTCGATGCCGAAGCCTTTCAGGCTCAGGTCAACCAGGATCCCCACCAGGCTCCCGTCAAAATCAAAACAGCATTTCGCCATGCCTACTACAGGCTGCCGGCCCGTCGCCTCCCTGATGGGATACCTGTCATTTTTTCTTGCATTAATCATGGAAACCGCCACGTTGCATGATAACCGCTTTTCCCGGACATACGCCTGCTTCGTTGTACAACAGTGACGGTAAATTTTCAAGTAAATTACCTCGCGTGAAACCCCTTTTTTACCGGTAACTTTTTAACAACCATGAAAAGAATTCATTGACACTCTCCATAAGACCTGTTAGCATATCTCACACAACAGAAGGCACTGTTTCGACGGCAAAATATTTTTGGAGGATTCCGGGATGTCAAAGAAAATCATCATAGCCATCATGGCGCTGGCATTATGTGCGCCTCTTTACTCGCAGGATAAAGGCAAAGCGAAAGACGACAAGGGTGCGGCCGAAGATAAATCAGCCGAATCAAAAAAAACGGCCGGTGACAGGCAGAAGGTGGTGGTATGGCAGGAAGTTATCCTGGAGGATTTTGAAACGACCCCCTACACTGATAAAAACATCAGCTACAACGTGACTTCAGACCAGGAGGTAAAGCTCTCCATCCGGGACCAGTTCCCCGCGAAGGCCAATTCCAAGAAATACCTGGGGCTCAAGATAAAAACACGGGGCGGCGACACGGTAACCATCAAACCGCCGAAGGAAATCCTCATCGACAAATTCTGCAAGTCCATTTCCTTCTGGGTATACGGCAAGAAAACCTACGGTGAGCTTTCCTTCATGGTCCAGGACACGAAGAAAATTAACCACAAGCTCATTGCGGTGCCCGTGGTCAACTTCCTCGGCTGGAAGCAGTTCACGGTTCTGATAACCAGCAAGATCGCCCAGGAGGATGATTTCCTGAACCAGAAAAAATTCATAAAGATCATCAATATACAGTACAAGACGGTGGGCAGCAAACATAAACCGTCCCAATGGGAATACATTTACCTGGATGACATTACCGCGACGGTGCGGGAGCGTTACGATGACAAGCAGAGTGACGAGTGGTAGAACAGGTCAATACGCCCGGCATAAAAAGCGACGGTCAGGACCGCCGCTTTTTTTTATTTGATGTATCCCGGCACCGGGTACACGAAGGGCCTGCCCGTGGTCGGGTTTTCCATGACGATGCAGGAAGTGCCGAAGAGGGCCTCGACGAGGTCATACCGCAGCACGTCATGGGGCGCGCCGTTGAAAAAGATCCCTCCTCCTTTCATGCCGATTATGCGCCCCGAGTAATCCGAAGCCAGGTTGATGTCGTGAAGCACCGCCAGGACCGTCGCCCCGTCCCGGTTGAGCTTCCAGAGGATGTCCATGATCATGACCGCGTGCTGGATGTCCAGGTGCGACACCGGCTCGTCCAGGAGTATGATCCGGCTGTTCTGCGCCAGGGCGTGCGCGATGCGGACCAGCTGCAGCTCCCCGCCGGAAAGCCCGTCGAGATGCCGCGCGAGCAGATGACCCACGCCCGTGGTTTCGGCGGCCCATTCGATCACCGCGCGGTCGCTCTCCGCCTCGACGACAAAGGATCCCTGGTGCGGGAACCTGCCCATCCTGATGAACTCATGAACCGTGAAGGCCGCCCGGGTCTCGATAGCCTGGTGGACGACTGAAAGCATGCGGGCCAGGGACCGCGGCCGGTATTCCCCCAGGGCACGGCCGTTGAAATGAACGGAACCCGCGGCGGGAACGATGTCCCCCGACAGGATCTTAAGGAGCGTGCTTTTGCCGGCGCCGTTGGGCCCGATCATGGATATGAATTCGCCGGCGGCGATCTGCAGGCTCAGGTCCTCCATGACGGGCGCGCCGCCGTACCCCGCGGTAACGGAGTTCAGTTCAAATACATTCATCGGCCGGCCTCCCGGCGGATCATGTAAACCAGGAAGAAGGCGCCCCCGAGGAAGCCGGTGATGATGCCGACCGGGATTTCGAAGGGAGGGACCAGTGACCGGCCTATGGTATCGGACGCAAGGAGAAACAGGGCCCCGCCGGCCGCCGCCGCGGGAATGAGCCGGAGATGACGGGGACCGAAGATATTCCGCATCAGGTGGGGGACGATGAGGCCGACAAAACCGATCACGCCGGCGAGTGAGACCGATATGGCGGCAAGCAGCGAGGCCATCCAGAAAACGGTCCGGATGTTGCCTTCGGTGACTCCCAGGTTTTTCGAGAACATCGCGCCGAGTGAAATAACGTCCAGGTGCTTGTGGAACGCCATCACCGCCAGCATGAGAAGCAGGGTCAGGCCGCCCAGGCCGTTCAGCATGTCGTACCTGGCGCCGGAGAGATCACCCATGAGCCAGAGCATGGCCCGGTGGATCTGATCCGAGCGGGACAGGGCGTATATGAGAAGGATCGCCGCCGACAGGATGAAGCCGAGGGCCATCCCCGAGAGGATGAGCGCCGAGGAACCGAGGCTCATCCTTCTTGAAAGAAGGTACACGGCGCTGATGGCGGCAATGCTCCCGGCAAAGGCCGCGGCCGCAACCGCGTACTGCCCGGCATTCATCACGATCCCGGCCGTTGCCCCCAGGGCCGCCCCGCCTGAAACACCGATGAGGTACGGGTCCGCCAGGGGATTTTTCAACACCGACTGGAACACGGCGCCGCTCACGGCAAGGGACGCGCCGATCACCATGGCGAGGAGCGCCCGGGGCAGGCGAAGCTTCACCAGGATCGTGTAATCAGCGTTCCCGGGTCCGCCGAGTATAATGTCAGCCATGTCGGCCGGAGAGATGATCCTGGTGCCCAGCGAAAGGGAAAGCAGGAGCAGCGCCAGGGCGAAGGCAAGCACAATCAGGATTTTAAAGGAAGTTTTCATACGGTACTAGTATATTCATATATCCGGCCGAACCACAGTCAAATATTAATTTATTGCCGCCCGGGGTGATGTTTCACATCGGAAGAGGCGGCGGGGCGGCGCAGTGCGTCACGCAATCTTGAACTGCTCGACCTTCTTCTTGAGTATCTCGGCGATCTTCGCGTTCTCGTCGGTGTTCGAGGTGATCTCCTCGGAGCCGGCGCTTATGGTCTGCGTCAGCTCGTTGATCCGCGTGACCGAGTGGACGACTTCGGCAATGGCCGCCTTCTGCTCCATGGTCGCGGTCTCAATCTCCTGGGATTTATTCATTACCCTGGTCGCTTCCTGGTCGACCATCGCGTTGGTATCGACCTGCTTCTACATGATCCCCGCGATCTTCTCCACCATCCCGTTCATGGAGCTGATGCCGGAACCTATCCGGCCGATCCGGTCCACCACGTCGGTGACGCCGGAGAGCCCCTTGCGGATCTCGCTATCGGTCGTCTTGATGAGGCCGTCTATCTCCTTGACGCTGGATGCCGTATTTTCGGCCAGCTTCGATATCTCGTCGGCGACGACGGCGAAGCCCCTCCCGGCGTCCCCGGCGCGCGCCGCCTCGATTGACGCGTTGAGCGACAGGAGGTTTATCTTGTCCGAGATGTCCTGGATGATATTCACTATGTTCGTCATTTCCTTCGAACTTTCGCTGATGGTGAGCATGCTCCCGTTCATCCGGCCGAGCGATTCCTCGCCCCGCCGCGCCTCGGCGGTAATGCCGGCGGCAAGCTCCGACGCGCTCGAAATATTTTCCGAAAGCTCCCGTATGATGTTTGAAAGATCGCCCATCCGGTCGGTAAGCGTCTTCAGGCTCAGGACCTGCCCCTGGGCGCCAGCGGCAATCTGGTCCATTCCCGCTGATATCTCATCGATGGTCGCGGTTACCTCCTCGACGGTGGCGGCCTGGTTCTGCGTGACCTCGGTAAAAGACATGGTGATCCGCGACGTGTCATGGCTTGAATTATCAATCTGCCCGGAAATCGTGTTGATATCATACATCATTGCGCTTATGTTCTTTTTCATGGCGTATACTGACTGGTTTATGTTCGTCAGCTCGTCGATGACGGCGAAAAGGCTCTTGGCGGCCGCAAGATCACCGCCGCCGATCCTTTCAATGAACGTGGAAATCAGCCTGATCTTTTCAGAAATTGACTTCCAGAGCGCAAGCACCACGCTGACGGCCATTACAATCCCGAAAAGAATGATGCCGCCGAGTTTCACCAATGACACAAACGACTCCTTTTTTACGGACTCGAGAAGGACCAGGTAGTATCCGTTTAACGCGATGGACGGCACTATCAGGATAAGGATGATCGCCAGGAGCACGCGCTTCATCAGGCTCATTCTCAGGTCGAATTTCTTAATCGCGAGGCGGCTGAAAATTCCCTTGTTGAGCAGTTTCTGGAGGTATATCTCGGTAAGAAGAAAAAAAAGCATCCCCCCGAAGGGCGGAATGATAACGACAACAAGATACACATTTATGGTTTGCATTATCGTCAGGTTCGCAATCAGGCTGAAGGGAACGGCGCAGATGCTGAGACCGACCAGCCACTGGCAGGCCGAGTTGACAGCATGGATGTAGGGCAGCGAGAAAAACCTTCGCTGCGCGCGGGCATATTCCTCCTCGGGTACCGGTTCGTTCCGCAGCAACTTCTTGAAATACTTCACTATCGGCGCGACGATGATCCTGTCGGTTATGTTCGTCGATATAAGCCCGAAGGCAACCGCGATCACAACCCACTTGAAAAAAATAGAAGCCTGTTCGGGACTCATGTTGAAATTGACCGATGCGTACAGCACGATCATGGGAATAATGGCCAGAAAACTCACACTCTCGGTAGACATGATGAACATGATCGTGAATTTTTTCAGGTCTTTTCGGACGGCTTCGATGTTATCCATTGCGGAAAACTCCATCAGTAATCGTTATAGAAATTTACTCTGGACTTGTTGCAAATCCCCTTTTATTTTTCCGGGATCAGGGGGTGGAGCCCCCTACATGCCCCCGCAGGGGCTTTCCTTCGAGCGCGAGATGCAGTTTCGCAATAAGTCTATTGTCGTGCTAAGCTATAACAATTATTAAGGCAAGTAAAAAAATGCATGCGGTTAATAAGCGCGCATCATTCCATCGAACTACATTCAATGGCCTCCCCGTGCGGCCATTCCCAGGATTTTATAAATCCGCCCGACCGACTTCACGTAATCCGCCGGGGTATAGTAGGGTATCGTGTCCGGCTCGATCACATAAAAGGTCCAGTTCCTCGCGGCTTTCAGGCTGCGGAAGTCTCGGGAAAGCCTCCGGAAAAAAGCGCCGGCTTCATCATCGCCCGCCATGGAAATGATTACGTCGGGATCCGAAATGACAAGGGATTCCAGCGACACCAGGGGATAGGCGCCGCCCGTACCGGAATAGACACAGGCGCCCCCGGCGTCCCTGATGACCTGCGCTATGAAGGATTTGTCCGATGCCGCTATGAGGGGCCGGTGCGAAAGAAAGAAGGCGACGCCGGGCGGCTTCGTCCTCTCCCTCCCGGGGATCCGGGTCTTTATCCGGTCGAGCGCATTCGAATAGAGCTCTATCTTTTTCCGCGCTTCCGGCTCCCTGCCCAGCATTCTCCCGAGGCGGAGGAAGTTGCCGCAGATGTCAGAGAAATTCCTGTTCCGGTTGAAACGGTACATCGCGATACCGGCTTCCCCGAGCCTTTCAATGTTCTGGACCGGTCCGTCCTCGCTCGAATAGAGGACAATGTCCGGTCTCAGCAGAAGTATGGTTTCGAAATCCGGCTGGACCAGCGTCCCCACTATTGCAACGCCCCTGTCACGGAAGTCGTCATATGACGTAACCCCCGCAAGGAGCCCCGCCCTCCCCAGGTCGTCAATCTGCCGGGATATGGACGGTGATAACGAAACAATTCTGCCGATGGACGCGCCGGGGACCGGCTGTTCCCTGCCGGGTGAGCAGAAAAGCAGCAGCACCAGCGGAAGGGCCGGGCAAAGACGGAGACAATGTATGAGATAGTATTTCATGATCCGGAAGAGTACCGGGGCAGAAGGTCTTCCAGGAAAGCAGGCGTGTCAACAATTATCCTGCCGGGCCCGGTCCAGGACGCGCCGGGCTCAATCGCGTCCGTTTCAGATGAGAGTGACGATATGTTCTTCACGCGCGCACGCGATGCAGTACCTCAAACCTTCCCTCCGGTTTTTTTGAGGTATATAGTAATGGTTAAGACTGTTGATTTCCTTGCCGCATCGTGAACATTTCATAATGCTTCCCCCGCGTTTGTGATAATCTTCATGCAACTCATTCCTTGTCAGGGTATTATTTATAACTATTTCTCCCCCGCCGGTGCAACCAGGCGAATGATAATTAAACCGTACAAGCAATAAGCCTGTTACTATATTCGGTACAAACCGCTTATTAATGTAACAAAATATAGATGCCGGGTATTATTGGCCTTTCCAACAGCTCATTCCGGTCATGGGACCGTTCATATCGATATGTGAAACAGAATTCCGTTACATCCCGTCCAATTCATAATCAACCGGCTGGCATTGCATACACCCGGGAAGAAACGAACATTGCGTGAAAACCAGTACAACCGAAAGATATCTATCAGAAATTTTTTAAAATTTGTGTTTACAGTAATGAGTGATATTCTAACATCGGCGGCAATATTAGACTTGTTGCATAATTACTTATAATTTTTTATTTATCTGTCCCCTCCAAGGGCGGCGGGACAGATAAAATGAATTATCAAGTTTCGCAATAAATCTTTTTGAATTGTTTTCATTAATGCGTGATTGAGGAATTCTATGCCATCAAAACCCAAACGCGGAGTTAGCGCCAAGAAGAAAGCCCAGCCCCGCAAAAGCGAAATCAGGCCTTCGAAGGTTAGAACAAAAAAGGTCAACCTGCTCAAGCTTTATTCTGAAATGAACAAATTATCCAACGACGCGGTGGATAAAGAAGTAATAAAACGTTTTAAAATAATCATCGACACCATCGAAGAGGATATAACGAAAAAAAGCCTCCTGCTTATTCTCAGGGAGCCGAAGAACGTCACCGTCAGCGATTTCGGTGACAGCCTGCAGCCCTATATCAAGCATTACCTGTTTCTCATGAAAAGAAACAAGAGGGCTAAAAAGGTCTGAGGGAGAAATCCGGGACCCTGTTCCTGATTCACGGAATTCCCCGGCAGTTGCGGCGGATATATCAGCAGACGGATTTAATATGAAGATAAAAGTAAAGGCATTCGCCAACGTAAGGGAAGCCTTCGGGTTCGAAGAAAAAGAGCTTACTGTTTCCCAGGGCATCACCGTAAAAGACATCATTCATCAGCTCAGGAAAAGCTATCCGTCACTGAATGATTTCAACGGCTCGCTTCTTTTTGCCATAAACGAAGAATACTGCCGCGAAACCACCGCACTCTCCGATAACGACACGCTGGCCATCTTTCCACCGGTGAGCGGCGGATAAAGGCGGCCATGATATCCATACTACTTCAGCAGGAACCGATTGATACGGCCCGGGCACTGGCCGAGGCCGGCACAGACGCCGACGGCGCGGTGGTGAGTTTCATCGGCCGTGTCCGGAACCAATCCCGCGAAAAAAATGTAACTCATATAGAATATGAAGCGTATAGCGAGATGGCTCGTAAGCAGCTCAGGAAGATCGTTGACGAGGCTGTGGCGCGGTGGTCCCTGACCTCATGCTCGGTGGTGCATCGTTTCGGTAAAGTCGCTGTCGGTGAAGTCAGCATCATAATCGCAGCATCCACGCCGCACCGGGACGCCGCCTTTCAGGCGGTACGATACATAATCGACACCATAAAGGCAGATGTGCCCATCTGGAAAAAAGAATTCTATTCTGACGGCTCCAGCTGGATAAATGGAAAAGCATAACGACGCCAAATACGTGGTCCTTCTGGGAGACGGCATGGCCGATCTTCCCATCGAATCCCTGGACGGCAGGACACCCCTGGAATACGCCGTCACTCCCAACATGGACCGCCTCGCGGCAGCCGGCATCCTGGGCCTGGCGCGCACCGTGCCGGAAGGGATGCAGCCCGGCAGCGATGTCGCCAACCTCTCGATTCTCGGCTATGATCCCCGTAACTTCTTTTCAGGCCGGGCCCCCCTGGAGGCCCTCAACATGGAAATTAACCTCGGACCGCGCGACCTGGCCGTGCGGTGCAACATGGTCGACGTCCGGGACGGCATCATGGAGGACTTCAGCGCCGGCCATATATCCTCGGAATTCTCCGCCGTTATAATGAAAGAGCTTTCGTCAGGCCTCGGCCTCCCGGACATGGAGTACCATCCCGGCGTATCGTACCGCAACATCGTGGTATGGAGAGACTATCCCCACGAAGCCCTGCCGGAGACCACGCCGCCCCATGACATTCAGGGAGACCCTGTCGCGCCCCACCTTCCCCGCGGTGCCGGCTCGGACGTGCTGAACCGTATCATGAAAGAATCGTCGGGGATTATCGCTTCATCAAAAGCCGTCCGGGAAGCGCGGTCGAACTACAGGGGATCGCCCACATCGGTATGGCTCTGGGGCTGCGGAAAAAAACCCGCCATGACCTCCCTTGAACAGCGCTACGGACTGCGCGGTCATACCATATCGGCCGTGGACCTGATCCACGGGATCGGCCGTGCAGCGGGCCTTTCGCCCATCAGGGTAACCGGCGCCACCGGCTACATCGACACCAACTACGAAGGCAAGGCAAAGGCCCTCCTCGACGCGCTGGCCGGGGCGAACTTTATATTCCTCCACGTGGAATCGCCCGATGAATCGGGCCACGAGGGCAGCCTTGATCATAAGCTCAAGGCCATCGAAGACTTCGACCGGAAGATCGTGGGACCCGTTATGGAGGGGATATCGTCCTATCCCGACCATACCGTGCTGGTGCTTCCGGACCATCCGACCCCAATCAGCCTTCGGACCCACACCGGCACCCCGGTCCCCTTCGCCATCTACTCCTCGACAGGATGGAAAGATATGCCATTTGAGGGAAAAAGCGGCCCTGCCTTCAGCGAAAAAAGCGCCGCGGCCACGGGCCTCTTCGTCCCGGAAGGCCACCGGCTCATTGAACTGATGCTTTACAAGAAATTATGATGAAACCATTGAAGGCGGGGTCACGTGACCCCGCCTTAAGATATATACGACCTCGCCTTCTTTAAAATTTTTCATTTTTTATTTGAAATTCTCAATCAGCTGCTTATCTATGCCGTATATGAAGTTGTCCCACAAGCCCCCTAAATCCCCCGGAGGGGGACTTTCATTATAGTAATTGTTACAAAGCCCCCCACCGGGGGGTTGGGGGGTGTTCTGAGACAGTTTCAATTCGAATAAAGCAACAGGAAGGTATCCATGAAAAAGGGGGCCCTAATAGGAATCATCGTCGCGGTGATCACCATCGCACTGAGCATTGCCGTGTTCTTTATTTTCTCCAAGAACGATATTGAAAAAGCCATTGACGAGTTCGAGGACGGGGACTACAAGGAAGCAATCCTCAAGCTGAACCGCCTGGCGAAAACGGCCGACTACGACAGGGGCGAGAAGATCTATTACTACCGCTGCCGCGCCGTCAACCGGCTTGCGTCAAAGCTGGAGGATAAATTCAGCGATGAGCTCGTTGAAGCCGCCCAGGAAAAGAAAAGCTCCGAAAATTACAAGGACGCGAAGAAGGAGATCGAGGAATATCTCGCCGATCTTAATAAAAAAATTGACGGCGACCTGTCCCTGGTCCCCGCGATGAAGAAGAGCCGCATCGTGCCCCGCGGGAAATTCTACGAGGAGTTCATGGCCCGTTATCGCGGCAGCGGCCTCATCGAGGACCTTCAATTTGAGGAGGTGCAGAACCTCGGCAAGACCGATCCGGACCGCCTTATCCCGGCCATGATCAACTTCTATAACAAGTATCCCAATACCGATTACATATCAAGCATCGTGAAAATACTGTTTGACGGCCTCCAGACGGGGAAGCTCAAGGCGGCCGGCAACGAGGATATCCTGTGGGAAATGATCATCGCCTACGTAAAACGCTATCCCACGAGCCCCGAGACCAACAAGCTCTATTCCTGCACCGGCGACAACGTGAACCTTCGCAACTCCCCGGGCGTCGACGGGAAGCTGGTCGGCAAAATCGCCCACAACGAAATACTCATACAGCTTGAAAAATCGATGGACACCACCCAGGTCGGGGACGTGCGCGATTACTGGTACCGCGTCGCCAGCCTCAAGGGGCCCAAGGGCTGGATATTCGGAAAGTTTCTCGCGCCGATCGACCTCTCGCAGTACAAGGACGCCGGCACCGAAGAAAGCTGGACCATGGAGGAGCACTTCGCTGACTGGGGCGATTCGCACACGCCCGCCAACTGGACCCATGTCCCCGGCGGGGACGCGGCAGGCATAAACTTTTCCGTGAAGGGGGGCAAGAAAATCGCGGAGCTGAACTCGGCCAAGGGCTCGACGACGGGGCTCTTCAGCCGCTTCAACGCCTCCCGGGCCTTTTCCATACTGACCCGGGCGCGCTTTACCGGCGGCGACGCCATTACACTGTTCGCCTATTCCCCGGGAGGAGACGCGGCTTTTTACGTGAAGCTGACGGCGGACCAGGTCGAGGTCTGCGGCAGGACCATTCCGCTCCGCACCCTCGACTGGCATGAGTTCATGCTTTCAAGCGACGATGGCCGGTATGGGAAGCTCACGATCGACGGCGAGACGGTGTCGAGCAAGATCGAGCCGGTAAAAAGCGGCCACTTCCCCACGCGGGGGATATACTGCCTCTTCTCGCCGAAAACTGAAAATTCCCGGGGCGAGATGGAATACATCAAGGCGCGGTAAGGAACCGCGCATCACATTCCGATATCCCTGAAGGTGCCCATCTCGGTTATTATCTTCACCGCGGCCTCGATGATATGAAAGGCCAGGGCCGCCCCGGTCCCCTCGCCCAGGCGCATTTCCAGGGCCAGTATCGGTGCGAGGTCCAGGACGCGGCTTATGGCGGCCACGCCCGGCTCGGCGCTGGCGTGGGAGGTGAACATGAAGTCGCGCGCGCCGGGATGCATCTTAACCGCGGCCACCGCCGCCGCGCCGGCGATAAAGCCGTCGATCACGATAGGCCTGCGCCGCGCCGCCGCCGCGAGGTAGCATCCGGCCATACCGGCAATGTCAAAACCGCCCACTTTCGAGACCACGTCTACCGGGTCAGCCGGGTCCGGCCGGTTCAGTTCCACTGCCCCGCGGATCATCTCCTTCTTGTGCCGCAGTCCCTCGTCGGTGAGGCCGGCGCCGCGGCCCACGATTTCGTCCAGGCTTCCGGCGCCGAAGGCGTAGAGTACCGCGCTGGCGGAGGTGGTGTTTCCGATGCCGATCTCGCCGGTGCCCAGGATATCGGCCCCTTCATCCACGGCCATGTTCGTGATCTCGATCCCGGTCTCGACTGCGCGCAGCGCCTCGTCGCGGCCCATGGCGGCTCCCCGGGCCATGTTCGACGTCATCCGCCTGATCTTTCTGTTTATAATGCGGCTGTCCTTTACATCGCCTTCCAGTCCCAGGTCAACAACCCTGAGCTCCGCACCGGCGTGGCGTGCCAGCACGGACACGCCTGATATTCCCTTCAGCATGGTTTCAGCCACGAGGGTGCTGATCTCGCGCGGGAAGGAACTCACCTTTTCCTCGGTTATACCGTTGTCGCCGCCCATGACCAGGATTATTTTTTTGCCGATGGGGCCGCCAATTGCGCCGGTGATGCCGGCAAGCTTCACCGCGATATCCTCAAGCCTGCCGAGGCTTCCGGGCGGCTTGAGAAGATTGTCGAGGCGCTCCCGGGCCTTTTGCATGGCGCCGGTGTCAAGAGGTTTTATATTTTGCAAAGTGGATTCCAGTAGTGACATGGTTATTCCCTTGTTACATCAGCGTCATATGCTGCAATGAATATAATTTATCCAGCACCAGGACCGACAGGAGGAACACCGTTTCCGACAGTTCGATCACGGCGCCGATGACATCGCCCGTGATTCCGCCGATCCTGGACTTCACATACAGGACCATCATCAGCGTAAAGGCAATGACAATCATCACCAGGGGAAGCGCCGCCAGTTTTAACAGCAGCACGCTGATCATGAAGGTCAGCGTCGTGGAGATTATTATCTCGATCGGGCCGCTCATCTCTACCAGGCCCGCGGCCATGCCCTTCTCACCCTTCCGCGCGTACGGGGACAGGCCCGCGCTCCAGGAGATGGTCATCCGCGACAACACCGGCATGGCAGCCAGGCAGACGGCCAGGTATCTGTCCGGCAGGGATACCAGCATGATGTATTTCAGTACAAGCACCAGGAAAAGGCCTATGGCGCCGCTGGTGCCCAGGCGGGAGTCCTTCATTATGGCAAGGGCCCGCTCTTTATCGCGGTAGCTGAAAAGCCCGTCAAAGGTATCGGCAAGGCCGTCAAGATGGAGACCGCCGGTGACGGCAATCCCCGCTGCCATGGCGAGGAGGATGGCCAGGGGCCGTTTATCCAGCAATCCAAAAAGAAGATAGATGCCGACCGATATCAGACCTATCAAAAGCCCGATCACCGGGGCAAAAACAGATCCCGCGGCAAAGGCCCGCTCGTTATATTCCACCTTGACCGGCACCGGGATTCGGGTGAGGAACTGGAGGTGGAGGATAAATCCGTTGATATAATCTTTTATCATAATTTGTTGCCAATCCGCCATTGGCGGATTATTTAATCTTCATCGGTATCCCCGATATCATGAGGTAGACATCGTCGGCAGCACCGGCAATGACCTGGTTGATCTTCCCGGCTATGTCCCGGTAATATCTGCCCAGCGGCGTCGCCGGCACGATCCCCATGCCAAGCTCATTGGACACGATGAGAGTCTGTCCGTTATAATCCCTTGCCATATCGAGAAAAGCGGCTATTTCTTTCAGGATGATCCGTTCGATACCGTCCGCAGCATCAATGCCGGCGCTATCCCATTCAACACCCGCGTCAAGAACCATGAAATTGGACACCAGTATAGTTACGCAGTCCAACAGTACAAAGCCGCGATCAGGAAATTCATGCTTCAGGGATTGGGCCAGACCGCGGTAGCACTCCACGGTTTTCCATGCCGGGTTACGCTGCGATTTATGGCGCGCGATCCTGTCTTTCATTTCATCGTCAAAGCCGATACCCGTGGCCACGTACAGTACATTGTCCTTTCCGGCAAGGAGAGACTCGGCAAACCGGCTCTTACCGCTCCGCGCGCCGCCGGTGATGTATGTAATTTTTCCCATCGTCACTACCGTCATAACAACGAATCCCCGGACCATCGGCCCGGGGATTCCCTTTTTTCCTCGAGTTTGTACGCCGCCTCGATATCACGCGGGCAAAGCGGCTGGCTGCATCGGCAGGTCTTCTGGCTCCCGGATCATCCTCACTGCCGCGCCTTCCCGCCGTCCCCGGCAGTGGCATCATGCGGCCTTCGTCCCCGGTCACAGCGGCGGGCCCGCACCCGGTTTTCACGGGTTTCCCTATTGTCCCGCAGTCGGATCATCGCGCCGACTGGAGAACCAATGCATGTATCCTTGCCGCTCCAATTAAGTATACCGTTCCTGTTTTGACAAGAAAAAAACAAATAAGTCCGGGGAAGTGGTTAAGGATTATTTTTCCATTAGCAATTTCAATTCGTTTATATGTTTAATGATTGAATAGGGGATATAACAACATGGAAACAACACTTAATATTAATTCTGACATTATGGCATCACTAACCGATGCCGCGCAGCGCAAAGGCATTTCCCGCTCTGAAATGATCATGATTCTAATGAAGAAAATTATGCATAATGTTTCAAGTCCGGCACGACATGGGAAACCGATTATCTACCAGAAACGCGCGATGCCGGATACCTGGCATACGTTTCATCTGCAGTTGAGGGAAGATGATTACGAATACCTGCTGGACCTGAGGAAGCTGTTAAAGATGTCTGTTTCCTGTATTCTTGCATATGCTGTCAGAAAACACTTGAAAACTATTAGTACCGATAAGAATCGGTATAAAAACTATGTAATTATTAAAAATGCCAGAAATGGCATAATATTCTGGACATTGATCTGGGGATATCCACCGGACATAGAAAACTACCTGCCGTCACAAGCCACATAAGCCGGTCAAAATTTTTTACAGACTAATATTCTCATTGACAGTTTTATTGCCACGCATCTAATGTCATCCATTGTTCTTTTAACAACTTGGAGGAAGTCGGGTGTAAACCCCGCGCTGTCCCGCAACTGTAATTCCGCCCCGGCGGATAAGCCAGAACTTCCATAACTGTGATATCCTCGAGGAACGGGAGCCAGTTGGTCATACTTCATAATTGAAGTTAATGTCTGACACATCAAAACGCGCCCTCGGGCGCGTTTTTTGCTTCACTCTATCTATGCTCTTCTCAATCCCGGATATCCAGTAGTAAAATCATATTACATTCTAAAGCTACTGGAGGCCGCATCATGAATCATTATTATAAAATACTATTTTTTGTTTTATCGACCGCGCTGATACTCAACAATCCATTGTTGAGCCAGCCTTCCGAAAATATCCCGCAGGATCAAAACGACGCGGTATCTACCGAGTCAGAAAAAGCAGGACTCGAAAAGAACGATCAAAACAAAAAAAAGCAAAAAAAGAATTACGAGATCGTCATTACAGCGACAAAAACCGGAATCAACAAAAAGGAAACCGGCTCCTCCATCACGGTAATAACAGGAGAAGAAATCGAGCAGACAAAAAAAATGAAAGTAGTGGACCTGCTGAAGAACACTCCGGGCCTATCAGTGCCACAAAGCTCCCCGCTGGGCGGGCTAGCAGATCTGTACATGCGCGGCACTGCTTCCAATCACGTGACCATCCTTGCCGATGGAGTCAAGATAAATGATCCCTCATCCGCGGGACATGGATTTGATTTCGCTCATCTTACTACCGAAAACATCGACCGGATTGAAATTGTCCGCGGGTCCCAGAGTGTCCTGTATGGATCAGATGCCATCGGCGGCGTTATTAATATTATTACAAAAAAAGGTGAGGGAAAACCAAAAGTGACCGTACAGGCAGAGGGCGGTTCATTCAATACATTTAAGGAATCAGCCGGTGTCAGCGGAGGAACCGACTGGGCGTATTACTCGTTCAATGTTTCCCGCACCGATTCAGAGGGGTTCTCACG